>JAYWFR010000031.1:0-2550 GCA_043778695.1 Polaromonas sp.
TTGAAGGTCAAAGAGTTGCTGGACCGGCGATATGACAGGCTGCAAAGTTATGGCCGATTTACGGATACCAAAGCTGACAACAAATAATCTGTCAGTTCGGCGTATCGCCATTCAGTCGCCTTTCGCTGTTGCGTACAGCGGCGGCGCGGACTCTACGGCTTTGCTGTTGATGCTGGCCCGTGAGCACCCAGGCCAGGTTCATGCCATTCATATTCACCACGGGTTGCAGGCCGCGGCTGATGACTTTGCGGCGCATTGCGCGGCGTTTTGTGCAGTGCTTGGTGTGCCGCTGCATGTTGTGCATGTGGATGCCAAGGCTGTAACTGGGCAAAGCCCTGAAGATGCGGCACGCCGGGCGCGGTATGCGGCATTGTCAAGCAAAGTTAAAGAGTTAAATAGTGCTGTAGCCACACGAATACAGATGCAAGCAGCTATTAAATCAGTAGCAATTGCTCAACACGCAGATGACCAAATTGAAACGTTGCTGTTAGCACTCAGCCGTGGGGCAGGGCTGCCGGGTTTGTCTGCCATGCCCGCTGTCTGGCAGCGCGATGGTGTTGATTTTGTGCGTCCGCTACTGGGCATGACTGCACACGAGATTCGTTCCTATCTGGCAGGCCATGGTTTGACAGCGCGCCATCCAGGCAGCGCCAACTTCGGCCAGGGCTGGGTTGAAGACCCGACCAACCTGGATAAGCAATTCACCCGCAACCGCATTCGGCACGACCTGATTCCCGCGCTAGAAAATACCTTTCCCCAGTTTCGCCAAACCTTTGCCCGTTCAGCAGCCCATGCGGCAGTAGCCCAATCAATACTTGGACAAGTAGCTATCGAAGACATAGCAAACACGGGCAACCCGCCCCGTATTGCTGCATTGCAAGACCTTAACCCGGAACGCCGGGGCAACGTGCTCCGCCACTGGCTAAAAACCACCCACCAGTCCAGCCCCAGCACGGCGCAGCTGGCAGAGTTGCAAGGCCAAATTGCCAACTGCACAGACAAAGGCAAGCAACTGCACATTAAAGTCGCTGGCGGCCGCGTCGTGCGGCAGGGTGACGTAGTCGAGTATTTACCCTAGGCTGCCTGCGCGGGCTGGCTATACTTTAGAGCTCTGCCAAGCGCGGTAAACACCTTTTATTCAAACAAAAAATGGCCTTAATCGTTCATAAATACGGCGGCACGTCGATGGGTTCAACCGAACGCATCAAAAGCGTCGCCAAGCGCGTGGCCAAGTGGGCACGGGCTGGCCACCAGATGGTGGTGGTGCCCAGCGCCATGTCGGGTGAAACCAACCGTTTGCTGGGGCTGGCAAAAGAGCTGTCACTTGGCAATCCCGGCGACACGCACAGCAGGGAGTTGGATGCACTGGCCGCAACTGGCGAGCAGGCATCAAGCGCACTGCTGGCCATTGCACTGCAGGCTGAAGGTATGCCGTCAGTCAGCTACGCGGGCTGGCAAGTCGCGATTAAAACCAACTCGGCCTACACCAAGGCACGCATTGAGTCGATAGACGATAAAAAAGTACACGCTGATTTAGAAGCAGGCAAAGTCGTCATCATCACCGGCTTTCAGGGCGTCGACGGCGCAGGCAACATCACCACGCTGGGGCGCGGCGGCTCTGACACATCAGCCGTGGCGATTGCCGCTGCGCTTAAAGCCCACGAATGCCTGATTTACACCGACGTGGACGGCGTGTACACCACCGACCCGCGTGTGGTGCCTGAAGCACGCCGCCTGCAAACGGTGAGCTTTGAAGAAATGCTGGAAATGGCGTCGATGGGCTCAAAGGTCCTGCAAATTCGCTCGGTTGAGTTTGCAGGCAAATACAAAGTGCCGCTGAGGGTGCTGTCGAGCTTTACCGACTGGGACATTGACATCAACATTGAGGCCAAATCTGGCACGCTCATCAGTTTTGAGGAAGACGAAAAAATGGAACAAGCCATCGTATCGGGCATCGCGTTTAACCGCGACGAAGCCAAAATTTCGGTGCTCGGTGTGCCCGACACCCCTGGCATTGCTTACCAAATTTTGGGGGCGATTGCAGATGCGAACATTGAAGTGGATGTCATCATTCAAAACATCAGCAAAGAGGGTATTACCGACTTTAGCTTCACGGTGCACCGCAACGATTACGCCAAGGCGATGGATCTGCTCAAAGTTAATGTTTTGCCGACATTGAATGCCACGGAGGTCAGAGGCGACGCCAAAATTTGCAAAGTCAGCATTGTCGGCATCGGCATGCGCAGCCATGTGGGCATTGCCAGCAAAATGTTCAAGGTGTTGGCCGAGGAGGGCATCAACATCCAAATGATTTCCACCAGCGAGATCAAAACCTCGGTCGTGATTGACGAAAAATACATGGAGCTGGCGGTGCGCGCGCTGCACAAGGCGTTTGATCTCGATCAAGTCACGACGGGCGCTTGACGCCGATTTGTTGTGACATAATTCAAGCAGCTGGAATCGTGACCGAGTGGCCGAAGGTGCTCCCCTGCTAAGGGAGTATGGGGTGTAGAGCCTCATCGAGAGTTCGAATCTCTCCGATTCCGCCAG
>JAYWFR010000032.1:0-14599 GCA_043778695.1 Polaromonas sp.
GGACTACCAAACCATCGTGGCTGACGTCAAAAAGTTTGCAGCTGGCGGCAAAACCGCTGTGGTGTCGACCATCAACGGTGACTCCAACGTGCCTTTCTATAAAGAGCTGGGCAACGCTGGCCTGAAAGCCAAAGACGTGCCAGTCGTCGCCTTCTCGGTCGGCGAAGAAGAGCTGCGCGGTGTGGACACCAAGCCGCTGGTCGGCCACCTGGCTGCGTGGAATTACTTCCAGTCGATCAAGAACCCGACCAACGATGAGTTCATTGCCAAGTGGAGCGCGTACGCCAAAGCCAAAGGCATTGCCGGTCACAAAGACAAGCCGCTGACGAACGACCCGATGGAGGCAACCTACATTGGTATCAACATGTGGAAGCAAGCGGTTGAAAAAGCCAAGTCCGTGGACGTTGACAAGGTGGTCGCCGCCATGGCGGGCCAGACCTTCAAAGCGCCGTCAGGCATCACCAGCAAAATGGACGAGAAAAACCACCACCTGCAAAAAAGCGTGTTCATCGGCGAGATCAAAGCCGACGGTCAGTTCAATGTGGTGTGGAAGACGCCAGGCCCAGTCAAAGCCAAGCCGTGGTCACCGTACATTGAAGGCAACGACAAGAAGCCTGACGAGCCAGCGAAAAGGGCTTGATTGTTCTACTCCCTCCCGTCCGGGGGAAGGTGGGGTGGGGGCAAGTGCAGAAACGGTTTTTGGTATTGTGCGGGCGTCCATCCCTGCCTTCCTTGGGACAGGAAGCAGCCAAGAACACCAGAAGGCAGCCTCGGCTGCCTTTCACGCTTTTAAAATTTTCATGCTCCAAAAAATACTTTGTGCAACCGGCCTGTGTCTTGCCTTGTTGCATTCCATGCCGACGGCGGCGCTGACATTGCAAGAAGCCAAAGGCATGGCCGTAGGCGATGCTGATGCGCGCATTGCAGCACTGAACAAAGCCACCATTGCTGCCGATGACGCAACGGCCGCGTTTATTCAGGCTTTAGCTGACGATGCCGTCAAAACCGCTGGGGACAAAGTTTTCATCGTGCGGGACGGCAAAGCGATTGACCCAGTTACGGGTCAATCTGTTCCATTGCCCGATGGTGCTGAAGACGTGATCAGCAACAACCGCATGCGTGGTGAACTCGATGGTGCGCAGGCTGTACTCAAGCTGTTTTCAAAAGACGAAAAACTGCGCGGTGTGGCAATTGCGTCGTTGCTCAAAGACCCGGACGAATCAAAACTCACCCTGCTCGACAAAGCGCTGGCTCTAGAAGCCAACCATGACTTGAAAGCCAAGCTGGGCCTGGCACGCGCCGCTGCCATGCTGGGCAGCAGCGACAAAGCCCTGCGCCTGCAAGCTGCTAAAGCCCTTAGCGAAAGCAAAGACCCGGCAACGCAGTTATTGCTTAACGAACGCGTCAAGCTGGAGGACGACGCTGAAGTCAAAGCCCAACTGCAAGCATCACTGGCCAAAATCAAATCGTCATTGGGCTTGGGTGAAACATTGGGCGTGATGTTCACCGGCATCAGCTTGGGATCGATTTTGCTGCTGGCCGCACTTGGCCTGGCGATTACTTATGGCCTGATGGGCGTGATCAACATGGCGCATGGCGAGTTGATCATGATTGGTGCTTACGCGACCTATGTGGTGCAAACACTTTTTCGTCAATATCTGCCAGGCGCGTTTGACTGGTATTTGATCGCTGCCATTCCGGTGGCTTTCATGGCATCGGCCCTGGTGGGCGCGGCGATGGAGCGCACAGTGATCCGCTTTTTATACGGCCGCCCGCTTGAGACGCTGCTGGCTACCTGGGGCATCAGTTTGATTTTGATGCAGTCGGTGCGTACCATTTTCGGCGCGCAAAACGTGGGCGTTGAAAACCCATCCTGGATGAGCGGCAACTTTGCGTTGCTGCCCAATTTGTCGTTGCCCTACAACCGCTTGATGATTGTGGTGTTTGCCGCCATGGTGCTGGCGGGTGTGGCGTTGGTGATCAGCAAAACACGCTTGGGTTTGTTTGTGCGCGGCGTGACACAAAACCGCCCGATTGCCGCGTGTATGGGCGTGAACACGGCGCGCATTGACACGTATGCGTTTTCGCTCGGCTCCGGCATTGCCGGGTTGGCAGGTTGCGCCCTGAGCCAAGTGGGCAACGTGGGGCCTGACCTCGGGCAAAACTACATCGTGGATTCATTCATGGTGGTGGTGCTAGGGGGTGTGGGGCAACTGGCGGGCACGGTGTATGCGGCACTTGGTTTGGGAGTGCTCAACAAGTTTCTGGAAGGCTGGCAAGGTGCGGTACTGGCAAAAATTGCGGTGCTGGTGTTCATCATTGTGTTTATTCAAAAACGGCCGCAAGGTATTTTTGCCCTCAAAGGTCGGAGTGCTGAAGCATGACCGATCACACACAAACACTCGAATTGCCCGAAGCTGCGCCCTTGATGAGCCGCATGGGGTGGGCAGCATTTCTAGTTGCGCTGATCATCGTTTGCGCACTCGCGCCGTTGCTTAATTTAGTCGTGCCAGACGGAAGCGTGTTCCACCTCAGCGACTTCGCCATCAGCCTCGTCGGCAAGATCATGTGCTACGCCATTTGCGCATTGGCGATGGACTTGATCTGGGGTTACACCGGGATTTTGAGTCTGGGCCACGGGCTGTTCTTCGCGCTCGGCGGCTATGCGATGGGCATGTACCTGATGCGGCAAATTGGGGCGGACGGCAACTACAAAAGCGACCTGCCAGACTTCATGGTGTTCCTTGACTGGAAGACGTTGCCGTGGCACTGGCTGGGCAGCGCATCGTTTGCGTTTCAAATGGCGATGGTGGTGATTGCACCTGGCTTGCTGGCACTTGTGTTTGGTTTTTTTGCGTTTCGCTCGCGCATCAAGGGCGTCTACTTTTCCATCATCACCCAAGCACTGACATTCGCCGCCATGCTGCTGTTTTTTCGCAATGAGACCGGCTTTGGCGGCAACAACGGCTTTACCGATTTCAAACGCATTCTGGACATTCCGATCGCCCAGCCCAGCACGCGCATGGTGCTTTTTGTACTGACCGGTTTGACGCTGCTCGGGTTTTATTTGTTCTCACGCTGGCTGGTTCAAAGCAAGTTTGGCCGCGTGCTGCAGGCCATACGCGACGCGGAAAGCCGGGTTATGTTCTCGGGTTACAACCCTGTCGCGTACAAGCTGACGATTTGGGTGATTTCCGCCATGATGTGCGGCATTGCCGGGGCGCTGTACGTGCCGCAAGTCGGCATCATCAACCCCGGTGAAATGAGCACAGCCAACTCGATTGAAATAGCCATCTGGGCAGCTGTGGGTGGCCGCGCCACGCTGATTGGACCGATCGTCGGCGCGTTTGCTGTCAACAGTGCCAAGAGCTGGTTTACCGCGGCGTTCCCGGAATATTGGCTGTACTTTTTGGGCGCTATCTTCATTGCGGTAACGCTGTACTTGCCGCAGGGCATTGTGGGCTTGGTCCGCAGCATCGCGCGCAAAATCTCACGTAAGCCAGACGGGAGCAACGCATGACGCCGGATTTGATGGATCAGGGTGCCAAGCGTTTGCAGACTTTGGCCGAGCCCAACGGCAATGGCAAAACTGAATCAGGCGGGCGCGAAGCTGGCTTTTCTCGCATCGCCCAGCCGGGTGAGGTAGACACCGCCCACGGCCGCATTTTGTATTTGGAAAACGTCAATGTCAGCTTTGATGGTTTCAAGGCCATCAACAACTTGTCGCTAGACATCGCGCCTGGCGAGCTGCGCTGCATCATCGGCCCCAACGGTGCGGGTAAAACCACCATGATGGACATCATCACTGGCAAAACCCGGCCCAACAGCGGCACGGTATTTTTCGGCTCCACCATTGATTTGCTGCGCTTCAACGAATTTGAAATCGCGCAAATGGGTATTGGCCGCAAGTTTCAAAAACCGACGGTGTTTGAGCAACTCAGCGTATTTGAAAACCTCGAACTGGCATTAAAAACCAACAAAGCCGTAAAAAGCGCGATGTTCTTCAAGCTCGATTCCACGCAGAGCGACCGCCTGGCGCAGGTGCTGCACACCATTCATTTGGCAAGCGACGTGCGCCGCCTGGCGGGCAACCTGAGCCACGGCCAAAAGCAGTGGCTAGAGATCGGTATGCTGCTGATGCAAGACCCCAAACTTTTGTTGCTAGACGAGCCGGTGGCGGGTATGACGGACGAAGAAACCGTGCGCACCGCAGAGCTTTTCATTTCGCTTAAAAAGCACCACAGCCTGGTGGTAGTGGAGCACGACATGAGCTTTATTGAGCGCATTTCTGAAAAGGTCACAGTGCTGCACGAAGGAAGTGTGCTGGCTGAAGGCACACTCGCACAAGTGCAAAACAATGAAAAAGTCATTGAAGTTTATTTAGGCCGCTAGCATGACAAGCCCCATTCTTCAAGTCAAAGACATCAACCAATACTACGGCGGTTCGCACATTCTGCGCGGCGTCAGTTTAGAAGCGCGCCTGGGCAAAGTCACCGTGCTGCTAGGCCGCAACGGTGTGGGCAAAACCACGCTGCTCAAATCGCTGATGGGTTTGGTGCCCATCCGTTCTGGCAGCATTGAATTTGACGGTAAGCCACTAGAAAAAACCACCTCGTATGAGCGCGCCAGGGCAGGCATTGGCTTTGTACCGCAAGGCCGCGAAATTTTTTCGCGCCTCACGGTTGAAGACAACCTGCTGATGGGTTTGGCCTACAAAAGCGCTTCAACGCCAATACCGGCTGAGCTGTTTGAGCTTTTCCCGGTGCTCAAGCAAATGATTTCTCGGCGCGGCGGCGACTTGTCAGGTGGGCAACAGCAGCAGCTGGCGATTGCACGCGCACTGGCCGCCAAACCCAAGCTGTTGATCCTGGACGAGCCCACCGAAGGCATTCAACCCAGCATCATCAAAGACATTGGCCGCGTCATCCGCATGCTGGCCGACCGGGGCGACATGGCCATTGTGCTGTGCGAGCAGTATTACGACTTTGCGCAAGAGCTGGCCGACGATTACCTGGTGATGCAGCGCGGCGAGGTGATTGCCCGTGGGCCGGGCAGCGAGATGAAAGCCAAAGGCATCAGGCAGCTGGTGGCGATTTAAATTGGCGACGCCAACTGAGTAGAGCGCTGCTAAATCAGGAGCTGCACGCGCTGTATTTACTTGGGCTAGAGGCCTATTTTGCCTGTAAGAGGGGCAAAAAGATTAGAAACCCCCAAACGAATTACTTTGGCGCAGTTTCAACAAAACTGGGCCTGAGCGCCAGTTTTTCTTGCAGTTTGACCAGATTTGGGTAGGTATCGCGCCAGACGATTTGCGGGAAGCGAAAGTCCAAATACCCCAAAGCGCAGCCCACCGCCACGTCTGACAAACTGAAATGCACGCCGCTGCAAAACGGCTTGTCCCCCAAGCCAGTGCTCATGGCTTGCAGCGCTGCGTTGATTTTGCCAAGCTGGCGATCAATCCATGGCTGGCATTGCTGCTCGGGCGGCCGTCCTTTGAAGATAACTTCCATACGCGCCGTGAGGGCGGCGTCCAGCAGGCCATCGGCCAATGCTTCCCAGGTTTTGACCTCTGCGCGCTCGCGGCCTTGCGCCGGGATCAGCTTGCCGACTGGCGACAGCGTGTCCAGGTATTCCACAATCACGCGTGAGTCAAACACCGCCTCGCCGCCTTCCATGACGAGACACGGCACTTTGCCCAGTGGGTTGGACTGAGTGATCATGGCATCAAGGGCCCACACGTCGTCGATCACGTAGTGGTAATCAAGCTTTTTTTCGGCCATCACCACGCGCACTTTACGGGCATAGGGGCTGGCGGGGGAACCGATAAGTTTCATAAATCTGTTTGAGCGCTTTGGGTCAGTGAAACAGCATTCTATCGAGTTACGCACCTACAATTCGACCATGAGTTCCCCTCCTACTACGCCCAGAGAGCTTTCCCCCATCAACGCTCTGTCGCCACTCGACGGTCGCTATGCATCAAAACTGGCTAACCTGCGCCCGTTGATGAGCGAGCAAGGCTATATGCACCGCCGGGTGCAGGTTGAGACCGCTTGGTTTATTGCGCTGTCAGACGCAGGCTTTGCCGAATTCAGGCCGCTCAGCCCTGGAGCACGCACTTATTTGCTGGGCCTGGTGAAGAACTTTTCTGAAGCCGATGCGCTGGCCATCAAGCAGATTGAAAAAACCACCAACCACGACGTCAAGGCGGTCGAGTATTGGATGAAGTCCAAGTTTGATGCCCGGCCCGAGCTGATGGCGGTCAGTGAATTCGTGCACTTTGCTTGTACCAGTGAAGACATCAACAACACCAGCCATGCGCTGCAGCTCAAAGGCAGCTTGACTTTGGTTTTACTGCCTGCGCTCGACAAAGTGATCGCCAAAATGCGCGACATGGCACACGCCTTTGCAGAGCAACCCATGCTCAGCCGCACCCATGGCCAAACCGCCAGCCCCACCACAGTCGGCAAAGAAATTGCCAACGTCGTGACTCGCTTGGTGAGTGCCCGAGCCAAGATTGCCGCCGTGCCGTTGATGGCCAAAATGAATGGCGCAGTCGGCAACTACAACGCGCACTTGGCCGCCTGGCCTGCGCACGACTGGGAGGCGTTTAGCCGCACCGTCATTGAAACGCCAGAACCGCTGGGCTTGGGCCTTACTTTTCAGCCGTACAGCATTCAAATTGAGCCGCACGACTACATGGCCGAGCTGTTTGACGCGATTGCGCGCACCAACACGATCTTGATTGACTGGTCACGCGATGTGTGGGGTTACGTCAGCGTCGGTTACTTCAAGCAGCGTTTGAAGGCGGGCGAGATCGGTTCATCCACCATGCCGCACAAGGTAAACCCGATTGATTTTGAAAACGCCGAAGGCAACCTCGGCCTGGCCAATGCACTGCTCAAGCATCTTTCTGAGAAGCTGCCGATTTCAAGGTGGCAACGCGACCTGACCGACTCTACCGTGCTGCGCAATATGGGCGTGGCGGTTGGCTACGCCGTATTGGCGTATCACTCGCTCAATGTTGGTTTGGGCAAGCTGGAGCTAAATGCCGAAGCGTTGGACGATGACTTGAACACCTCATGGGAAGTGCTGGCTGAGCCGATTCAAACCGTGATGCGCCGCTACGGTATGCAGGGCGCGTATGAAAAGCTCAAAGAAGTCACACGCGGCAAAACCGTTCAGGCGGCTGACCTGCATGCACTGATTTCCTCGCTGGAGATCCCCGAAGCTGAGAAGACACGACTGCTAGCCATGACGCCCGGCAGTTATGTGGGCATGGCAGCCGAGTTGGCAAAACGGGTTTAGATGCATCTGCTAATTTCCCTTTCACTCCTTCCCCTGCCGGGGGAAGGCGAGGATGGGGGCGCGCACAATGCCGTCATGAGGGGAGTTGATAGATTCCCGCATCGCCACGCGCGCTATTCCGGGATTTAGTGGGTTGTTGTGGGTATGAAGTGGGATAGATATTGAAACAGTCTTTCGTACCGGGAAATAAACGGCCGATTGATATTTTTTGGTCAGCTGAGCATACAAGTGCCCAAAATATCCAAGATATTGGCTTTGTCTTTTACTGACACGCCCAAAAAAGGCCGAGCGGGAATGTCACCCCACAAATTTGGGAATTTGGATTTAGTATCGCCAAACTGTTGCATCGCTGAGTAAATCATGGGGCTGCCCATGCTTACACCGGTACTGCCGTGCAATTGGTAGTTGATCGTTGACTTGAGCGCCTTGGTTTCGCCGGTCAGGGGCTGCTTGGCGCTGCTGTTGGCTTGGCCTTGCTTGCTAAGCGAGCCGTCTTTTTTAAAGTTGCTGGTTCTCGTGCCCAGGTACCTTGCGACTGTGACTGGCGAGTTGGGTGCCCATGGCGTTCCGTCTGGTGCGGTGGCGGTTGCAAAGCGTTGTTTTGTGCTCTCCACCAGGTCTTTGCCGATTTCTGCAAACGCTGGCCGCAGGTTTTGCCCCCGGGCGATTAGCCTGCGCAGCACTTCTTGAACCTGCTTGTCGTTGACTTGGACTGAAATCATGAGTTATTCTCCGTTTTGTGAGGTTCCAATTCGGCTCGGTTTTGGACGTAGCGGTCGGGAGCATTTTGGTGCGGTATCGACCCCCGAAGAACCTCACTCCTAATTTTTAGCCTGTTTGATAACAAGCGTTACAAACACCAGTGATCTACTAGCGTTCGCAGGTCTGGCTTCATACACAGCCATATAGTCCTCGTTACCAAACCGCTTGGCCAGCACAATCCGCTGCATACCCTTGACGTTGTCGCCTGCTTTTATGGTGTCGAAATGACCAAGAACCTGCTTTGGTGCCTTCGCCCGTCCAGCCGCTCCAGCCCGACTTGGCCACAGCTGCTGCAAAGTCTTTTCTAAACTCGCCGATGCTTGCGCCACCAATCGATTTATCAACTGCTTGCCGCAAGTCGTTCAACAAATCCGCTTTTTGCGCACCTGCGACCATAAACGCCTTGTCGTGCGCGCTTCACTGGCCGTCGTTTAACATTTGTCCGCGCCCTAACCCTCCCCCGAAAGGGGAGGGAACAAGACGAAAACGACCAGAGTCGTTGTATTTAAACTGGCATCGCTAGTCCGCACTGCCAGCACGCCTCAAAACCGCCTTCTACCAGTTCGCCGCAGCTGCACACCCAGCGCCGCTGCGGCAGGTTTTGCAGCGCATCCAGCATGGCCTTGGCGCGCGACTCTTCATGGTCTTGCGTCACCCATACCTCGGGCAAGCACTGATCGGGCGGCAACTCCCCGGCAATGCCGCTCAAAAAATAACGCTGCACGGTGGCTGAAAAGCCCGCCTGCTGCAGCGTGTCAGCCCACAGGGTGGCAATCGCAATGTTGGGGGCTTGTGTCAGGCGGCGCATCGTTGCAGTGTATCCGTGTTACTACTAAATTCATAGCTGCTTGCGCACATAACGCTTGGGCTACAGGCCGATTTGACCATCAAAATCGGCTGGAAACGCTGCGAAAATCGGTCAACTCTTTTCAAGCGCCCGGTCTGAATAGCGGCCAAAGCGCCAGGCCGTGCCCTCGGCGGTGATGCGCCGCCAGGTTTCGCGCTTGGCGTACGGGCTCATACCGGGCCAGTTTTGCACTTCTTCAAAGGTGCGGCCACAGCCTTTGCACATCTCGTCGCCCTGGCTGGTTGAGCAAATCGCGATGCACGGCGCATCAACTGTGGTGTCGTACCAGCTTTCCCAGGCAGCCATGGCTTCGGCCGGAAAGCCGTGGACCTGCACCGTGTCTTCGCGGTAAAAAACCATCAGCGCGTACACCCCGGCCAGCGCCCGCAGCTCGGGTGCCAGGGTAATACCGTCGGGCGATGGCGACTTTTCTCGCCAGTAGTTAATCGCTGATTCAATGTCGGTGATGTGGATGGCGCTCATATTGCTTTAATTATCTCAGTGCTATCCTCACTGCATGAAATTCATCCTCAAATGGTTGCTTAGCGCTGCCGCTCTTTTGGCCGTGGCTTACCTTTACTCTGGCGTGGTCGTCACCAGTTTTACTGCCGCTTTGATAGCCGCTGCGGTGCTGGGTGCGCTAAACACTGTCGTCAAGCCGCTGCTGGTACTGCTGACCCTGCCCGTCACGCTGGTCACGCTCGGGCTGTTTATTTTTGTCATCAACGCGTTGATGTTTTGGGCCGCTGCCAGTTTGCTAAGTGGCTTGAGCGTTAACGGTTTTACTGCTGCCTTGATAGGCTCGCTGATTTACTCGGTGCTGCAACTGGCCATCGAGTTTGCGCTTAGCCGCGTGATGTTTGAGAAGTAAATCGATTCAGTAGCCTGGGCGGGTGTCGATGATGCATTTGCTTGCCTGGGCTTGTGTTGGCTTGTATTAGCTTGCATCTGCTTGTATTGGCGCTTAAGTCCTACAAAACCAGGGTTGCAGTTGTTTTGACGTTGACCTTAAAATACAGTCAAGAAGGGGAGTAACTCCCTCGTTTTGCCGCATTAGATTTACTACAAACCCATCGGCAAAATCGCTACAGCAAGTCGTCATTACGAAGCTAACGTTTGTTATCTTCCGGCTTGTTGGACATGCAGCGACACTGCCTGTTGAGCCAGACCTTCGATAAAAAGCCTGAACAGGCTTTTGTCGAAGCGCAGCACTGGCCCTTGCTAGTCTTTGCTGGTTTCTACTGGCAAGCGCCACAAAATCCTGTTCAGTTTTATCGACGTCGAGAACCCGCCGTGCGGGGCTTCTACGTCAAAGTTGAACGGAGTGTGTGTCATGGAATTGTTTTCTTCCCCCTGGTGGTCGGCCTTGCTGGCCATCGTGTTGATTGACTTGGTATTGGCGGGCGACAACGCCATTGTGATAGCGCTGGCCGCACGCAATTTGCCGCCGCATTTGCAGAAAAAAGCCATCGCCTGGGGCGCTGTAGGTGCGATTGTGGTGCGTTCGGTGATGACGGTTGGCGTCGTCTGGTTGCTCAAGATTCCGGGCTTGCTGCTGGCAGGCGGCCTGGGTTTGCTGTGGATTGCCTACAAGCTGCTGGCAGACCAAGGCAGCAAAGAGCACAGCGGCCCGGTGGCCACCACCTTTTGGGGGGCCATGAAAACCATCGTGGTGGCCGATGCGCTGATGGGCATTGACAACGTGCTGGGCGTAGCCGGTGCGGCCCAAGGCTCGTTTGACCTGGTCATCATTGGCCTGTTGATCAGCGTGCCGATTGTGGTGTTTGGCAGCACATTGGTTCTTAAACTTGTCGAACGCTTTCCTGTCATCATCAAAATCGGCGCGGCTGTATTGGCATTTACCGCTGCAAAAATGATAGTCAGCGAGCCGCTGCTGGAGCCGGTGTACGGCGGCCCCGGTAGCTTGCCGTCTTTGCAGACGCTGCAAACCGCTGCTGAATACGTGACCTACACGCTGGCCATTGCTGGTGTGCTGGGGGCTGGCCTGTGGGCCACGCGCCGCAACAAAGCAGACCGGCATGACGGCCAAGCGGTGCGGTCTTGACTGTCGGCTTTGAGTCTTAAGTTTCGAATTTAAAGTTTTAAGTTTTTGAGTTTGAAATTTAAAGTTTTTGAGTGAGTGAGTATTCGAATGCGTGTTTTTATCCTGTGCCTAACCAGTAAAAAAGGAGATTTTTATGGAAACCATCATTGTGTATATCGACGACGCAGACTACGCCATCAAGTTGCTGGAGCCGATGCTGCCCCAGCCCACCAACAGCCCTACCCGCTGGGTGTTGGTGGGCTGCGCGCCGCGTGTGACCCGGCATGTCAGCCGCTTTGTCACGCAAGCTGCTCGCGCCGGCTGGCGCGGCAACTGGGGTGACCAGCTGTTTGCCCGCATCACGCCGCAGCTGCAAAACCAGGCCCGGCCGCTAGACAGCGTCATCACGCAGGTTGCACCACCGCGGCAACGCCTGTGCGACTTGACGACTGAGTTAACGCGCCAGTACAGCGCCCGCCATGTGTTGGATGCACGCCGACCCCGGCTGGGGCAGGACTTGGCCCCGGTCACGCTGACCCAAAAGCAGGAAAGCAACCGTGCGACCGGTTACGCAGCAGCATTTGCCGGGGCTGGTTTGCTGGTTGGTTTGGACTAACTCCCTTTGACCAAGCGATGCAACTTGCCACGTAACCTACGATGCAACCTGCGGTGCGACTAGCGATCCAGCTTGTCCTGGGCAACTTGTTCTTTGAGAAGCAAGTCAACCTGGCGGGTGCGGGTGTCAATGATCGAGCTTTCCATAAAGTCGCCGCTGGCCGGGTTGCTGCGCAGCATGTTTTGTGCCGCTCTCAAGCGGTCTACCGCAGCCTGGTAGTCAAGCCGTGCGACCTGGCTTTCGGCGTCCGCGCGAATCGCCCTGACGATTTGCCCTTGATTGCCGTAGGCAACCGCCAGCAACTGCCATGCGCTGCTGTCTTTGGGGTTGTTGGCTACCCATGTAGACAGTCTGCTGGCCACCTCTGGCGCTCGGCTAGAGGCCAGCAACGCCTTGCACTGCAGCAGCAGCTCGGCGCGCTGGGTGGTTTGGTTGATGTCGAGGTTGGCGGTTGCAGCAGGCCTGCGACCCGCTGCTAAATCAACTTCTATTTGCAGCAAGCTGCCTGCGCGCAGCAGGGCTGGGCTGCTACGCGCAGCGGTATTGAGCTTGTCAACCAAACTCTGCGCCAGCGCAAAGTCACGCAGCTTGGCAGCGGCCATCGCGCCGCCGTAGATGCTGCCTGCGCTGCTGTTTGAACGCTGCGCCTCTTGCAGCATGGCGCGCAGCGCATCGACGCCGGGCTCGGCCAGCACCTTTGCGCGCGCCGCCATCGCGGTGTGCAGCAGTTGTGCTTGAGCGGTGGCCTCGCGCTTTTCTGGCGTTGCGTTTGGCGCTTCAGCCGCGGCCAATTGCAAACGCGCCTGCACGGCGGCAATGCGTTCATTGCTTAAGGGGTGCGAGCGCAGGTAGGGGAAAGAGCCGTTGTCGTCAAAGCGCGATGCAAATTGCAGCTTTTCAAACATGCTGCCCGCGCCGCGCGCTTCAAAGCCAGCGTCCGTCATGACGTTAAAGCCAATGCGGTCGGCTTCACGCTCCATGTCACGTGAAAAGTTCAGCTGGCTTTGCAGCGCGCCGGCCTGCCCGCCGGCCATCAGCGCACCGCCAACCTGCGGGTTTTTGCTGGCAGCCAGCGCGCCCAAAATCATGGCCCCAATCATCCACGGCGTGGTTTTGCCCTGCTGTGAAATCAGCCGCGAGATATGCCGCTGGGTGACGTGGCTCAGTTCATGGCCCAGCACCGCCGCCAGCTCGTCTCGGTTGCTCGCCGCGCCAATCAAGCCCAAATGCACACCCAGGTAGCCACCCGGCAATGCAAAGGCATTGATGCTGCGGTCACGAATTAAAAAAAGCTCCCAGGCAAAGCGTTCGTCCAGCTCAAGCGTGATGTCGCCCCGCGCGCGAGCCGCTGCCATTAACGGTTGCCAAATACTTTGCAAGTAGTCCCACAGCACCGGATCGTCCATGTAGTCTGGGTCGCGGTAAATGCTGGCGGCAATGCGTTGGCCAATGCGCCGCTCCGCTGCGGCGGCCAACTCAGAATTGTCCCCCAGGGAGGGCAAAGCGCCTGAAGGCCTGGCGGATTGGGCGTGTACCGGCGTGTAGCAAACCAGTGCCAGGGCCATCACGGTTGCCAACGCCGGTTTTGAAATTTGGGTGGCTGTGGGCAAGCGCATGACCTTTATGATGACAGCAAAACGTAAAGGTTCTGTAATCCTATGTCTTTGATCACTACTCCTTCTTCAACGCTGACCCACTTCGACGCACAAGGCCAAGCCCACATGGTCGACGTAGCGGCCAAGCAAGCCACCCACCGAATTGCTGTTGCCCACGGCCGTATTGTGATGAATCCACAAACGCTGGCGATCATCTTGGCAGGCAACGCCAAAAAAGGCGACGTGTTGGGCATTGCCCGCGTGGCAGGCATCATGGCCGCCAAAAAAACCAGCGACTTGATCCCCCTGTGCCATCCACTAGCGTTAACGCGGGTGGCGGTTGACTTTCAACCCGACGAGCCCACCAGCAGCATTGCCTGCACGGCAACGGTTGAAACCGTTGGCCCCACGGGCGTTGAGATGGAAGCGTTGGTAGCAGCGCAAATGGCCCTGCTGACGATCTACGACATGTGCAAGGCGGTTGACCGGGGCATGACAGTGACCGACTTGCGGGTGCTTGAAAAGCATGGCGGCAAGTCGGGCAGTTTCGTTAATTCTTGATTTTTTCAAGCAGCTTTCATCCCATATTCGCTGACAAAAATCGGCTCGACCTGACTGGCTAAGCGTGTGGTCAGCATGGCATAAAATGGCAATCTTTGTTATTGAAGGAGGCGTGAAATATGTCACTCAACATATCGTTGCCGGCTGCGCTTGAAAACCGGGTGCGCAAGCAGGTCGCGTCTGGTCTGTATGGCTCAGCCAGTGAGGTTGTCCGTGAGGCGTTGCGATTTTTTGAGGCGTACCAGAGCGTACAAACCGGAAGCTTTGCAGCACTCAAATCGGACATCGCAAAAGGCATGCAAGACGTCAGCGCAGGGCGCGTGAGCGCAGGTGACATGGCTGCCATCAAGTCGCAAGGCCGTGCCGCATTAAAACAAAAACACGCCAAAAACTGATGCCTTCAGCAAAGTTGCAGCTTCGGCTGGCGCAGAGCGCGCAGTCTGATTTGTTGGAGGCTTGGTTCTACATAGCCGAGAACAATCTCACTGCGCAGATCGACTTCTCGACCGAATTGACGCTGAAATGGCAACGCTGTTGATGCAGCCGCTGATTGGACGGGCGCGTCCCGAATTGGCTACTGGTCTTTGAAGTTGGCCCACATCGACGCCGTACCTGATTTTTTACTTGGTTGACTTCGAAAAGCTAACAGTTGTACGCGTGTTGCATCATGCCCGTGATATTCGCCAGTTCAGTTTTGATAACTGATGGCATAGGAGACAGTGCCTGCACAAGTTATTCCATTTCCAGATCATCCGTGCGCTTTGTCGGCTTCGCTAGGAGCCTGGGCGGCAGAAGCCGAATATAGGTTTCGTTTCTGACAACAAAAAACAAGTCTGATGCGTTATTGTTAGATGACCGCAAGCTACATC
>JAYWFR010000033.1:0-6162 GCA_043778695.1 Polaromonas sp.
AACAAATAAAATCGACGAGCTGGAGTCTTCGCACAGGTAAGCCAATTGCGACGCTGCATCGGTGGGGTACACGCCGTTTGCAACGCCCCCCGCCGACAAGATGGCTAAATCGGCCAGCATCCACTCGATGCGCGTGTTGGCCAAAATTGCGGCGGTCTCGCCGACTTTGAAGTCAAGTGCGGTCAAGCCCAGTGCCAGCTCGCGCACTGCTTGGCCTGCTTGGCGCCAAGTCCAGCTGCGCCAAATGCCGAATTCTTTTTGCCGGAGCCACACGTCGTCCTGGCGTTTTTCAACGCCATTCCAGAACATTGCTGGAATGGTGTCGCCTTCTAAAACAATGCGGGTGTCCGGCTCGACATGGCGGGTTTGCGTCCAAAGATTTTGCATATTCCTGATTCCGCTTCTAAATCATCCGTACACTTTGTCGGCTTAGCTAGCCGTACGCTTGTACTGTCGTCGCTTCGCCTTCGCGTTCACGAACGATTTAGAAGCGCAATATTGACCGTTCATCGCCAATTCTTCTTTTTCTTCCAGCGTCTTTCGCCGCGCGCACCGTCTTCTTTCAGCCCTAAATAGAACTCTTTAATGTCGTCCTTTTCACGCAGCTTGCCTGCGGTGTCTTCCATCACAATGCGGCCGTTTTCCAGCACGTAGCCGTAGTCAGACGCATTCAGCGCCATGTTGGCGTTTTGCTCAACCAGCAAAATCGTGGTGCCGCGTTCGCGGTTGATGCGCACCACAATTTCAAAAATCTCTTTGGTTAATTTGGGTGACAAGCCCAGGCTGGGTTCATCCAGCAATATCAAATCGGGTCGGGCCATCAGCGCCCGACTGATTGACAGCATTTGCTGCTGGCCGCCTGACAACAATCCTGCGTCTTGCGCCGTACGCTCTTTCAGAATGGGGAAGTAGCCAAACACCGTTTCCATGTCACGCGCAACGCCGTCTCGGTCTGATTGGGTGTACGCGCCCATCAGCAAGTTGTCACGTACCGACAGCAGCGGGAACACCTCGCGACCCTCTGGCACATGCGACAAGCCGCTGCGCACAATCAAGCCTGGGTCGCACGCCGTGATGTCTTGGCCTTTGAAAGCGATGCTGCCTTTGCGCGGGTCGATGATGCCGCTGATGGTTTTTAAAATCGTGCTTTTACCCGCGCCATTGCTGCCCAGCACAGTGGCTATTTCGCCCTTGCGAACCTGCAAGCTCACGCCGCGAATCGCCTTAATCGGGCCGTAGGCGCTCTCTACATTGAGCAGCTTCAAGATAGGCTCGCCGGCCAGGGGCACTGGCGCACAGGTGATGTCGCTCATACTTGCACCCTTCGCAAGCTGCTCACGTCATCGACTGAGCCCAAATACGCTTCAATCACGCCGGGGTGGGTTTGCACGTCGCGCGGCGTGCCCATGGCCAGCACCTCGCCCTGGCTCATGGCCAGCACCCGGTCCGATACTTTGGACACCAGCGTCATGTCGTGCTCGACCATCAGCACCGTGATGCCCAGTTCACGCTGAATATCTTGGATCCAAAATGCCATGTCTTCGGTTTCTTCAACATTCAGGCCTGACGATGGCTCGTCGAGCAACAGCAGCTTGGGTTCAGCGCATAAGGCGCGCGCCAGCTCAACAACTTTGCGCACGCCGTAGGGCAAGCCGGCCACCATCGTGTCCCGGTAGTGCTGCAAGTCCAGCAGTTCAATGGTGTGCTCCACCTTTTCACGCGCTGCCATTTCTGACGCGCGAACCGACGGTGTAAAAAACATCTCGCGCCACAGGCTGGATGTGCTTTTTGACGCGCGCAGCGTGTGCTGCCCCACCAGCATGTTGTGCAGCACGCTGGCGTGTTCAAACAGCTCAATGTTTTGAAACGTTCGCGCAATGCCCAAGCTGGCAATCGCGTGGGCAGGCTGGGCCAACAGGTCAGTGCCTCCAAAATTCAATGCACCCTCAGTAGGCGTGTAAATGCGGCTGATCAAGTTAAACACCGTCGTCTTGCCCGCGCCGTTGGGGCCTATCAACGTGAACACTTCGCCGCGTTTGACATCAAAGCTGACCTTGTTGACAGCCAGCACGCCGCCAAAGCGCACGCTCAAGTCTTTGGCTGACAGCAAGATATTTTGTGGTGCGTCGGTCGTCACTTGAGTCGATCCGATTTTTGAAATGTTTTTTGCCGCTTGAACATGCCCTTGCGGTAAAACGGGAACAACTCAATGTAGGCCCGCACTTTAAGCCAGCGGCCGTACAGGCCATACGGCTCAAACAGCACAAACGCCACCAAGACTGCACCATACACCACGCCTTGCAGGCCCGGGGCTTGGCCAATCGCATCCGGCAAGTAAGCTTTTGACGCTGATATCAATTGCGGCATCAAGATCAAAAACATCGCCCCTAAAAAAGCACCATGAACCGAGCCCAAGCCGCCAATCACAATCATCAGGAGCAAGTCAATCGACTGCAAAATGTTGAACTGATCGGGCGAAATAAACCGCAATTTGTGAGCATAGAGTGCACCACCTATACCGGCTAGCGCCGCAGACAGTGCAAAAGACAGCGTTTTGTAGCGTGCCAGGTTGATGCCCATACTCTGGGCTGAAATTTCAGAATCGCGAATCGCTACAAACGCCCTGCCAGTAGGTGAACGGAGCAAATTAAGCACCGCTAGCGTGCAAAAAATAGCCACTACCAGGCAAACAAAGTAAAAGCTGTCGCCCGTGTCGGCTTTGAAAAAGTAAAAGTCAGGTGCTTTCAAGTTCTTACCTGCATTGCCGCCTGTCACGCTTTCCCAGCGGGCAAAAACTTCTTCAACAATGAAGCCAAAAGACAGCGTGGCCATGCCCAAGTAAATGCCCTTGACCCGCAGCGCGGGCAAGCCGACCACCACGCCAACGACGGCTGACAGGGCGGCAGAAAACGCCAGCGCAATCGGAAACGGCACGCCGTAGCCTGTCAACACCGCTTGCGTGTACGCGCCCACACCCAAGAAGGCGGCGTGGCCGAGCGAGAACAAGCCGGTAAAGCCCGCCAGCAGCATCAAGCCCAAACCTACTACCGCATAAATCAGCACAAATGTGAGTTGCGCCAGCCAATACTCAGGCACCATCCAAGGCGCAGCCACCAGACAAGCGATGAGTGCGCTGTACCAAAACACATGGCCGCTGTGCTTTGCCAAGTTGATGTCTTGGGCGTAACTGGTTTTGAATATAAAGCGCATGAAATTAGTCGCAGTGCGATGGGTCTAGATGTGCTTAAACTTTTTTGCGCAGCTGGCCACCAAACAACCCATTCGGTTTGACCATCAGCATGACCAGCACCACGATGTAAGCGGCAATGTCTTTAAATCCATCAGGCAAGTAAAAACCCGACAGTGATTCAACAATACCGATTACCAGCCCGCCCACAATGGCACCCGGCAAGCTGCCAAAGCCGCCCACCACGGCAGCGGGGAAAGCCTTCAAGCCAATGAATCCCATATTGGCGTGCACAAAAGTAATCGGCGCCAGCAGCAGGCCAGCGACTGCTGCAACAGCCGCCGCCAAGCCCCAAACGAGGCCATTGATGCGCTGAACCGGTATGCCCATGTAGTACGCGGCCAACTGGTTTTGTGATGCTGCTTGCATGGCCACGCCCAGCTTGCTGTACTTAAACAGCGCAAACAGCGCGGCGCATAAAAGTATGGTGACAGCGATCACGACCAACTGCTCGGCGCTGATGATCAGGCCGCCCAGCTTTAACACCTGGTCTTTGTAGGGAACGCTCAAGGTGTGTGTCTCGGTGCCAATGGTGGGGATCATCGTGATCAGTCCGCGCAGCACGTAGCCGATGCCGATGGTCAGCATCACAATTGAAAACGCGGGTTGACCCAAGATAGGCCGAATCACAGCGCGCTCTAGCAGCACGCCAAACACCGCCATGGCGCTGACGCTGGCAACGATTGCCAACCAAAACGGTTGACCTAAAAAGCTCATCACGCCCAAGCCGCAAAACGCGCCCAACATCATGAGCTCGCCTTGTGCAAAGCTAACAGTTTCCGTGGCTTTGTAGATCAATACAAAACCCAGCGCAATGAGGCCGTAAATGCAACCCTGTGCGATGCCGCTGATGACCAATTGCAAAAATTGCACGAGAAAATAAACCCTTGGGTTGCCTTGTGTTTTTCGTTGAAGAAATGATGCACAAGTCTAATGATGCAAGACTACTTTTAACAGGGTGCAAACCCTGAAAAAATGATTCAAAACTAGTATTTGGGTTGGTGTTTTTCTAACACTGCTACAACCCCAGCATCCACCACAAAACCATTGCCACAAGTAGCGACCAGCTCTTTTGATCTTGCGCAAAACTTGTCGATGCCCGTTGCATAAATAAACTGCAGCGCGCCGCCCGTCCAGGCCGGGAAGCCAATGCCAAAAATCGAGCCAATGTTTGCGTCATGTACGCTGGTCAACACGCCTTCGCTCAAGCAGCGGGCGGTCTCTATGGCTTGGCGATACAAAAACCGGTCTTTCAGCTCGGCCATGTCGTAGCACACGTCTGCTTTTTCAAACAAAACTTTCAACTCGGGCCACAATGACTTTTTGCCTTGCTTGTCGCCTGCTGGTGGGTAGTCATAAAACCCGCCCTGCGCTGCGCGCCCGCTGCGCTTGAGCTCCGTGACCATGCGTTCAACCAGCAGCTCGCCCGGTGTTGCTTGGTAGACCTTACCAAGCGCTACAAAGTCAGCCCGCGTTTGGTCCAGCACATGCACGCTGAGCGACAGCGACACTTCGTCGAGCACCGCCAGCGGCCCGACGGGCATGCCGGCCTGCATGGCCGCTTGTTCAATCACCGGTGCGGGTATACCTTCGCCCAGCATGGCTGCGCCTTCCATCACAAACGTGCCAAAGGTGCGGCTGGTGTAAAAGCCGCGCGAGTCGTTCACCACAATCGGGATTTTGCCGAGCGCCTGAACGTAGTCAAAAGCGCGTGCCACGGTTTCATCGTCGGTTTGCGCGCCGCGAATAATCTCGACCAGTTGCATCTTGTCGACGGGGCTGAAAAAATGAATGCCAATGAATTTCTCAGGCCGCTGGCTGGCAGCAGCCAAGCCTGAGATGGGCAGCGTCGACGTGTTGCTGGCAAAAAAGCCTCCGGGCGCAAGCTGGCTTTCGGCTTCTCGCGTCACCGCAGCCTTCAAGTCGCGCTGCTCAAACACCGCCTCAACGATCAAGTCGCAACCTTGCAGGTCTTCTGCATGGGCGGTCGCATTGATGCGGCTCAGCAGAGTGGTTTGCGCCTCAACTGTCATGCGGCCTTTGTCGACTTTCGCCTGCGTCAGTTTGGCGCTGTAAGCCTTGCCAGTGTTGGCTTTGTCCAGGCTGACGTCTTTTAAAACCGTGCTGATGCCCCGCTTCGCTTGCGCGTACGCGATGCCTGCTCCCATCATGCCTGCGCCCAGCACACCGACTTTTTGCGGCTTGAATTTGGGCACGCCCGCTGGCCTGCTTTGGCCGCTTTTTACCGCGTTGATATTGAAGAAGAACGTGTTGATCATGTTCTTGGCAACTTGCCCGGTCATGACTTTGGTCAGGTAGCGGCTTTCAATGCGCAGCGCGGTGTCAAAGTCAACTTGCGCGCCTTCGGCCATGGCGCACAGTACCGCTTCAGGCGCTGGGTAGAGGCCGCGCGTTTTAAGCTTGAGCATGGCGGGCGCAACGCTCAGCGCCGCTGCGATTTTTGGGTTGCTGGGTGTGCCGCCCGGTATTTTGTAATCCTTGGCGTCCCACGGCTGCGCCGACTGCGGATGTGCCGCAATAAACGCCAGGGCTTTTTCACGCAACTGGCCTGGCTCATCCACCAGCTCATGAACCAAGCCCAACGCCAAGCCTTCCGCCGGGTTGAACAACTTTCCCTCCAGCAAGTAGGGTTGCGCGCCGATCAGCCCCAGCAGTCGCGTCATTTTGGTGATGCCGCTTGCGCCCGGTATCAGGCCCAGCGTGACTTCTGGCAGGCCGAATTGAATCTTCGGGTTGTTGACGGCTACGCGGTGGTGGCCAACGAGCGCCAGCTCCCAACCGCCGCCTAGCGCTGCGCCGTTCAAGCAAGTGACCACTGGTACACCCAACGTTTCCAGGGTGCGAAAGTTCTTTTTCACCTGCTCAATTTCTGCGTAGGCGTGTGCTGCATCGCT
>JAYWFR010000034.1:0-2533 GCA_043778695.1 Polaromonas sp.
TCGGCCATTACCTTGGACATGGCAATCGCCGTGCCCGAACTGGTGCCGCCAATCAGCATGGACAAGCCGTCTTTGTCGACCCACTCGCGGGCTTTGGACGAAGCCACATCGGCCTTGTTTTGGTGGTCTGCGGTCAACACCTCAACGGGCCGGCCGAGCACCTTGCCGCCAAAGTCTTGCACCGCCCAACGAATCGTTTCAGCGCCTGCCGGGCCATCAATGTCTGCGTACAAGCCTGACATGTCAGTGATAAAACCAATTTTGACGGGGCCGGTGTTTTGCGCTACGGCCGGTATGCAAGCGGTGCCCAGGCCAAGTGCCATGGCAGCGATAATGGGTTTAACTGATGGGAATGTCATGAGAGTCTCCAGTTGAAGGTGAGGTAAGGTGGGGTGAGGTGGGGTGGGGTGAACGAAAAAAGCGCGCCGCTGGTGGAAATGGATCAGACGCCTAAATACTCTTGCAGCATGCCCATGTTTTGGGTCAGCTCATTTTTAGCAAACTGTTTGACGATGACGCCGTGTTCCATCACATAAAAGCGGTCGGCCAGCGGTGCGGCAAACCGAAAGTTTTGCTCAACCAGCACGATCGTGTAGCCCTTGGCCTTAAGCGTGAGAATCATCTCGGCCAGCTTTTGCACAATAACCGGTGCCAGGCCCTCGGAGATTTCGTCGAGCAGCAGCAAGCGCGCGCCGGTGCGCAAAATGCGGGCAACGGCCAGCATTTGCTGTTCGCCACCCGACAGCCGCGTGCCGGGGCTGCTGGCGCGCTCTTTCAGGTTAGGAAACATGGCGTAAATTTCATCAAGGCCCATGCCGCCCGGCGCAATGGTGGGCGGTAGCATCAGGTTTTCTTCAGCGCTTAAAGACGCAAAAATACCGCGCTCTTCAGGGCAGTAGCCCACCCCAATGCCCAGCCGGGCAATTTTGTGCGGCGCCAGTTTGATGGCTTCTTCGCCGCTGATTTTGATCGAGCCCTTGCGCGTGCCAGTCAGCCCCATGATGGCGCGCATGGTGGTGGTGCGGCCCGCGCCGTTGCGGCCCAACAGCGTGACCACTTCGCCCTCGTTGACAGTCAGGTTGACGCCATGCAGGATGTGCGACTCGCCGTACCACGCGTGCAAGTCTTCAATTTTCAGAAGTTCTTTGGTCATCTAGGACTCTGCCGGGCCGCCACAGTGCGGGAGCAGCCCGCGCTTTGCCCGGCTGGGAAGGCCTGCGCCCCGTCAGGGGGCAGTGCATTAAGCAAAGTGAAAAGTGTGGGGGTCATAACTAATGTGCGCCGACGAGTTCTGTATTGGATGTGCCCATGTAAGCTTCAATGACCAGCGGGTTTTTGGCCACCTCGGCATACGGCCCGTCAGCAATGATCGCCCCGCGCTGCAGTACCGTGATGCGATCCGCAATGGACGACACAACACCCATGTTGTGCTCCACCATCAAAATGGTACGGCCAGCGGACACCTTTTTAATCAATTGGGTGACGCGGTCCACGTCTTCGTGGCCCATGCCCTGCGTGGGCTCGTCCAGCAGCATCAGCTCGGGCTCCAGCGCCAGTGTGGTGGCCAGCTCCAGCGCCCGCTTGCGGCCATACGGCAAGTTAACGGTCAGCTCATCAGCAAAGCCGCCCAGGTCTACCTGCGCCAGTAATTCGCGCGCGCGATCGTGCAGGTGAAACAAAGAGCTTTCAGATTTCCAGAAATGAAACGATGTGCCCTCGTTACGCTGCAACGCGGCACGCACGTTTTCAAGCACCGTCAGGTGAGGAAACACAGCCGAAATCTGAAATGACCGAACAATGCCGCGCCGCGCGGTCTGCGCCGACTTTTCATGCGTGATGTCCATGCCGTTGAAGGTGATGCTGCCGCGCGTGGGCGTCAAAAACTTGGTCAGCAAATTGAAAAACGTGGTTTTGCCCGCCCCGTTGGGCCCAATAAGGGCATGTATATGCCCGCGCTTGACTTTGAGATCCACGTTATTGACGGCTACGAACCCTTTGAACTCTTTGCTCAGGCCGCGCGTTTCCAAAATAAATTCAGTGGACAAATATCGCTCCATTGCAAGGCTGCAACAAAAATGCTTTTGAGGAGCCACTGCGCCGTCCTCGGCTTGGCTTTAGTCCATTGACCGCGGGCTGGTGCTCGTTGTGCATGGCACGGGCAATTTGAGTGAAGTCTCTAGGCATGGCGCTTTGACATTATTTTTTAACTACCCAAATAGTAACGGGCCGCAAGCGGTTGCACCAACAGGTAATACCACTAGAGCGGCCAGCGCTTGATGCCACGCTTGATACCAACTGCCAAGTAGATTTGAGCCAAAGCGGACTACAACGGCTTCGGTAGCTTAAAATCGTGGATAACTAATTTTTATCTGGAGCCTCTCATGCCAAAAAAAATCAGAGTCGAAGCCGACATCTGCGCCCCCAAGCCAATCCCCCCAAAGGGCCACAGCGCTTCGTCGCCACACGGCCAAAAGGTCAGCCTGGAGCGCGGTTCATCGACCCGCAGCAAAAAGAACCCAGGCAAGCGGCCTAA
>JAYWFR010000035.1:0-2529 GCA_043778695.1 Polaromonas sp.
CCGATGCAATGTCCGTCGCTTCTGCCCGCGAGTTGGAGCGCGGCGGCGCCTCCTGGTACGGCCCGGGTTTTCACGGCAAGCGCACGGCCAACGGCGAGCTCTACGACATGAACGCCTTGACGGCAGCGCACAAATCGCTGCCATTTGGCACGATGGTGCGGGTAAAAAGCCTAGTTAACGGTCGCGAGGTGCTGGTCCGCATTACCGACCGAGGTCCCTTCATTCCCAACCGAATCATCGACCTGAGCCGCGCTGCGGCGGTACAGTTGGACATGCTGAACTTGGGGTTCAAGCAGGTGGTGTTGACTGTGGCTGAGGGGCAGATTGTCGGAAAACCGGCTGTTGTGGTGAAGCGGCGGCGTTGATTCTTCGGAATTTTATTGCTGTGGCGCTTTGAATTCACGCGCTAGCAGCCCATTAATTAATCGCATGTTCGCTTTCACGCGGTTTGCCGGGGGAAGTCCGGCTGCTACTTACTTTCTTTTTGCTTCGCCAAAAGAAAGTAAGTAAAGAAAGGGCGACCCGCAGTCTGGGCCGCTTTGCGGTTCCTTGAAGTATTCAAACGAGACGGAAATTTTTGAAGTTAGCCAGCTTCCCTGTCGGACGCCTAAATTTTTTAATCCGTCTCGTTTTAACACGTCAAGCCCAGCGAGGACGGGTCGGGGAATGAATTTGGCGTTGGACTTCACGCCATCTTCTGCTGGCAAAGGGTAGGGGCTGCTGCGCCCTGCAAGACAGGACAACCCGAATCCGAATTTTTCCTCAAAACCCTTGGAGAAGGGGCGAGGAGGGCAGAGAAAAGCGGTTTAACTCCAAACAGTTGTTCGCTGTAGTGGGCCCCGACAGACTCGTTATCGCAAGCCGCGCTAAACCCAAGAGCAGATCGCACCCGGCAGGGGATTTGCCAGCAGCGACAGTTATTGCCCCGTGGCTGTCACGCCGCACGCTAGCGTGAAGGTCACGGAACTGCCGGGAGGAAAAGTCGGGATCTGTAGCCCCGACGATGTGAAAGTGACTGCAGAAAGCACGCTGGGACAAACGGCGCCGCCAGAGGCTGAGCAGGTCAAGCCATTGCAGGAAAGGCCTGCCGATGGACTATCCAACACGAGGGCGTTGTCGCCGTTGGAAGGGCCGCCGTTGCTGGCGGTGATGGTGTAGCTGGTCGTGCCTCCTGCTTGCAGCGTGCTGACGCCGTTGTTTTTGCTGATAGCCAGGTTTGCCGCTCGTTTCACCGCCGTTGTGGCGGTGGCAGCCAGCGTCGAGCTGACGTAAGGATCCAGCGCAAAGGTTGTCGTAACACTGGCAACGTTGGTCACCGTGCTGTTTGCCGTCGCTGGCAGGGTGGCTTGAACGGTAAAAGTCAAGGTGCTGCCCTTGGGCATGTTGGTGATGGACAGCGGAAAAGTCAATGGACTCGGACAAGCTGCACCGCCAGCCGCTGCACAGCTGACGGTTCCCAAGCTGGCTGGCGCGCTGATCACGTCAGTTAACGTGACTCTGGTAGCAGTCGAAGACGATGTGCCGCTGCCGTTGGCGACACTGACAGAGTAGGTCACAGTCAGCCCTGCTGTTGACGTGCTAGGCCCAGTTTTTGTCACTGTGAGCTGCGGGCCTACGGGGTTGACTTGTACAAACGTAAACCCGCTGTAATCGGGGTCGTCGCGGATGAGGATGGTCAGGTTGGTTGACGTGCTGGTGGCTGCTCCCAAGTTGATGGTTCTTTGGTACCAACCTGCAGCGCCCGTGGCGATGGGGCTGTTGGTTGAGACTTTCGCGCCAGCCCAGTAAATGTCAATTTCGGTGGTCGTGCCACCCACAGTGCTGCCGTACATCCAAAAACTGAAGGCGTAAGTCACGCCTATCACAGTTGTCAGCGTTTGTGCCGCACCTGCGCTGGTCGCCGCATTGACCGGAAATGTCAGGCAATTGGCACCCACGCAGCCGCTGTAGAACTCTGTGGTACCGCCTGCGGCTGTAACGGCTGCTGGCGCTGTTCCTTGTAGCGCTTTGTTGTTGGCGGTGTTAGTGCCGTTGAGGTAGTAAGTCCACCCGCCTGCCGCGCCCGTTAAAAACGGGTCGGTAACCAAATTGGCGGCCAAAGCGTTTTGGGTCAAGAGCACCAGCAAAAACAACAAAAAACGCTGCACACAGGTCCTTTTTTCAGATGTCATTGTTTTAACACTCTATGGTTGGAAAGTGTGCATGCGTGCTTTGGTGTTGCCGTGACGAATATCACGAAACTATTGTGTTTGCGCTGCTTGCAGGGCTGTGATGCCTGAAAACGCGGGTTCAGCCCTGGTGAACGATAGTCGTAGAGCGATGTAGCAGGCGAGCTGCGAAGTGCGACCTTGCAGCCGTTGCCTAAGTTGTCCCCGACTAAACACCGCAATCCGAGGACGATTGTTACCCGCCACTATCGAGTGTAAAGCCAGCATTCCTGTCCTGCCCCAACAGCGCCACCATCTGCGGCAACGCCAATTGCAATTGCGCTTTCAGCGTGTGCGGCGGGTTGATGATGAACATGCCGCT
>JAYWFR010000036.1:0-6094 GCA_043778695.1 Polaromonas sp.
AACACGCGGATCTCAATCGTGCCAAATTCAGGCTTGGGCCGAATGTCCCAATAAAAATCCTTCATGCTTTTAACGACGCCAGTGCGCGTCATTTTGTTGAAGTAGGTCGTGAAGTCGTCCCACGTCAACACAAACGGTGCGCGGCCTGACATCGGGAAGGCAAACACCGAGTTGAGCCGTGCCGAGTCAAACGCGGTGTCCTGCCCCTGCACGTACGGGCTGGACGCCGACAGCGCAATAAAGTGCGGAATGTAGCGCGACATGCGGTGCAGCGTGAGCAGCGCGGTATCTGCATTGGGGCAGCCCACATGCACATGCTGGCCAAAAATGGTGAACTGCTTGGACAGGTAGCCGTACAGCTCCGACAGTTCACGAAATCGCGGCTTGTCGTAAATGCGCCGCTCGTGCCAGGCCTGGTACGGGTGCGTGCCGCCGCCGACCACAGCAATGTTTAATTTGTCAGCGCTTTTCACCAGCGCATCGCGAATTTGCGACAGTTGCCCCAGCACTTCAGACGACGACTGGCACACACCGGTTGAAATTTCAATCATGCTCGACGTCATCTCGGGCACCACTGCGCCGGGCAGCGGTATTTTTTTCATCAGGCGCAGCATGTCCTCGGCATACGGGGCCAAGTCGTAGTCGTGGGTGTTAACGAGTTGCAGCTCCAGCTCAACGCCTAACGACAACGGATCAGATTTTTCAAAGGTTTCAAGACTCATGAACGGGCCCCGCTGATGCGCGCCGAATTTGCAATTTGGGCGGCCGCGAGCTTTCACCCGACCGCGTGATAGCCAGCGCCGCCAGCACCGCGCCCAATATTTCCATCAACAAAATAACTGGCAGCGCGATGCTGGCGATTTGTGCGCCCAGCTTTAGGTCTGCCACCACAAAGGTGGACACCAAAAGCAACGCAACTGACGACATGGGCGACATGGCGCAACCGACCCAAAGCGCTTGCCGCCAGCTGGCACCACTGCCCACATTGCCCAGGGCTACACCAACAATTTTGGCCACCACGCGCACGCCCACCAGCACGGCGACCAGCGCCGCCACTGGCCCGCCCCAGTCTGCTTGCGCCGCTACCACCGACACCAGCACAAACATCAGCATCGTCAGCATGCTAGACGCCGTACCCATTTGCCGTGGCCAGGACCAGGGGCGTGGGTTAAGCTGCTTGAGCAACATGCCGCCCAGCAGCGCCGCCAGCGGAGCAGAGCCGCCAAAGTGCGCCGCCAGCGCTGCGCCGGCTGCAATCACGGCCAGCAGCAAAATAGCGGTGTTCTCACTGGCGGGGTTCATCACCCGCAGCGCGCTGCGCAGCACCAGTGCCAACGCAGCACCTACTACAACCGACAAGCCAAGCACCACCAGCACCGGGTAAAACGAGGTGCTCAAAGCAATGCCAGAGGTAACCTTGTCACCCCGACTTATCATGCCGGCGCTGGCACTGCACAGCGTGAGCGCATACAGCGTGCTCAGGGTTGACAGCACCATCGCCCTGTCGCTCACCGGGCCGGATGCACGCGTGTCTATCAGCACCCGCGCCAGCACAGCCGGCGAAGCGGCCATGGCCAGCATGGCCAGCGGCTGGGCAACAGCGTCGCGCACGCCCATGGTGTGCATGGCGTAGTACACCGCCACCAGCGTCAAGCCTGATTCAAGCAGGCTTTGCACCAGCACCATCGGGTTGTGTTTGAACCAACGCAAAGATATTCGCCCGCCCGCTTCAAACAGCACCACGGCCACACCCAGCTCTAGCAAAAAAAGCCCGATGCCGCCTAACGGCCACACCGCGCCGGTAAAGCCTGCAAAGCCCGCCACTGCCCCCACCACCGAGTAGCCAATGACTTTAGGAAGGCCAGCCAGCCGCTGCACCAGATGCCCCGCCACGGCGGCAAGCGCCAACAGCACAGACCACTGCACGGTGGCCAAGCCTGCAGAGGGTTTGATCCATTCGGCCCAGATTGTCAAAAGCTCTTGCATGAAAATAGCGACCCTCAAAGTTGACATTGAGGTTACTGGCAAAGCTTGCCAGTCTGCGTAAGATGAACACGTGACAGTAGTAACCGTCTGCAAGCTAAAACAAGTTACCGAGGCACAAAAAAGCTGCTCGGTGCGCTGCGCCAGCGCGCCCAAATGGCGCGCCTGATGCGCGCACGGTCAATGCCGCTAACGTTGTGCGCCTGCAGCGCCAGGCGAAAAGCACAGTAAAAACTGACTGACAAATTTAACGCGCCAATCAGCGGAATGGCGGCCACGCACCACCAGACAAGCGGTTGCCTGAAAGCATCTAACCCCAACGTCGCGCCAGCAGCAGCCAATTGCCCAGCAGACAGCGTCACGTGCCGCGCCTGGAGTTCCAGGCCAAAAAAGCCAGTGAATGCCGGAATCAAACCCAGCATAAAACCAAGCGAAATGTTTGACGCAAAACCAGACACGTTGTCGCGCATAAATACTGACCAGCGCGCCGCGCGGCCTGCACCCAGCGCGCTGGTAAAGCGCGGGTTGTAGCGAATGGCAGAGTCCAGCCGGTGCAGCACAAACCAGTTTTCAAACCAACCCGCTATCAGGCTAGCCGTGAACAAAATAACGCCGGTAAAAGCCGCCCACATCAGCGTGGGCCCCAGCAGCGTGAGAGATTCCAGCACGTGCATCGCCTCCTTGGGGCTGATCATGGCGCGGCCGACAAACAACACGACAAGCACGTTAACCAGCAGCACACTAGGGACCACCATCAGCACGTTGCCAAACACCGCCGCCACTTGCGAGCGCACCAGGTGCGCAACTTCATCGACAAAATCTTCAATCGCCCGGCCGCCTTCGATGTTTTTAAGTTTGACGGCCATCGCAGGCGCTGTCATGGCGGGCTGCTTGGTGGCCAGTGTCAGGTGCAGCAGCTGAATCAATATAAAACTGGCTGCATACACAAAGCCTGAAGCAAAGCCGTTCCAAAAAGCTGACAAACCCATCGCTACCACTGCAAACTTCAGCCCCGTTGTCAATGCAGTTACAGCGCCACCGCCCATGGCTTTGCCCAGCATTTGCCGGTATTCGTTTTTGTCACGGGTGATGTAGTGCTCGCCGGTCTCGGCGCTGCGCTCGGCCATCTTGGCTGACAGCAGGGTTGAATTGGCGCTAATTAATGCACCGATGCTTTTGCTGTCTTGGCCAATCGTTACCCGGCGTGCTAGCAACTTAATAGCAGCTTGCGCACTCTGTTGCGCGGTTAGCGTATCCAGCAGCTCGCGCACCCGGACAATGCGCTCCCGCAGTTGCCGCAGCATGAAGACCATACCCACTGAAATGCCGTTTTCCTCAAGGTGCGTGTACACGCCGTTTACCGCCTGGCGACAAGTCTCTAGCCGGGCGCGCAGTTTGGCAATTGCCGCTTTCAGCTCGTCATCGCCCTGCGCTGGGTCAAAAAATATCTGCCGCAGCTCGGCCAAGTCATTGGACAGCGGGTGAAAAGCCCGGTCATCGTCATTGCCCCGGTCCATGCGCAAGCGCAGCTCAGGCGCAAACCCGGTCGCACGAATTTGCGCGGTGCAATACGTCAGCGCATCCATCAGATGGTGCTGCCACAGCAGCGTGTCAGTGCGCACATTGCTTGACAGCAGCCCGACCAGTTGGTCAACTTGCGCTTCGGGTATCGCTGCCAACCATTGCGCATCAAAACGAGACCCGAGCGCCAGCGGGAAAAGCTCGGCCGCATCAATCGTCTGCGGCGTGCCGGGCAACATTTTGCGGCGCAGGCGGCCCGCCAGCTCACTGAAAAAAGCGGTACGCGGCGCAAACCCAAAGTCTGCCAACAGCGTGGTCACGTCAACCGTTAACACCAGCGTTTGCCACCAGGCCTTCAGGCGAGTTTCGAGATCGCTCTGGGCATGAACCGCGTCGATAAACGTTTGCAGCCGCGACAAGCTGGCCTCGACTGATTCTTCATCGCCTCGCAGCCAGGCCAGCAGGTCTATCAGCCAAACATGGCGGGTGGCTAAGTCGGCTTGTGCATCAAGCGCGCTCAGCAGTGTTCGCAAATCTTTCATGCGGGGATGGTGTCATTAGTGCAGCGTTCGGCCTGTAGGGGAATCGCCATTTTTATCAAGTGATGCGTCCAGCACAAACATCGGTATCAGCGCTTCAAAGCGCTCGCCATCTTCAGCCACGCAAAAGTAGGTGCCGTGCATCGCACCAGTAGGTGTGGTCAAGCGCGAGCCACTGCTGTACTGGAATGACTCTCCGGGTTTAAGCAGCGGCTGATGCCCCACCACGCCCAGGCCTTTGACTTCTTCAACATGGCCATTGGCATCCACAATTTCCCAGTGGCGCGAGATAAGTTGCGCCGCAACCAGCCCGGTGTTGGTGATGGTGACCGTGTAGGCGAAGCCATAAATGCTGTCTTCAGGCGATGACTGCTGAGGGATGTACTGGGGTACGACCGCGCAACTGAATTGGTACTTAGGTAGAGGCATAGGTAAAGAAAGAAAATGGTTAGCCATATTAACTGCCAGCAGCGTCAAGCGTTACGTGCTGCGACAATCTGTAGATACATAACCTTGCGACCATGAACAAACCCACCTACCGCATCGCCCCATCCATTTTGTCAGCCGACTTTGCCCGTCTGGGCGATGAAGTCAAAGCCGTGATAGCGGCAGGCGCTGACTGGATTCACTTTGACGTGATGGACAACCACTATGTGCCCAACCTGACGTTCGGCCCGATGATTTGCCAGGCGCTCAAACCCCATTGCAAACGAGCCGATGGTGTAGCTGTCCCTATCGACGTGCATTTGATGGTGCAGCCCGTCGATGCCCTGGCAGCAGCCTTTGCAGACGCTGGCGCAGACCTCATCAGCTTTCACCCCGACGCATCCGGCCACGTGCACCGCAGTATTCAAGCCATCAAAGCCAAAGGCTGCAAGGCAGGCCTGGTCTTTAACCCCGCCGAACCACTGGATGTGCTGGACTGGGTAATAGACGACATCGACTTGATTTTGATCATGAGCGTCAACCCCGGCTTTGGCGGTCAGTCATTCATTGATAGCGCCTTGCGCAAGATAGCGGACGTGCGCAAGAGGATTGATGCCAGCGGCAAAGACATTCGGCTTGAAGTCGATGGCGGTATTAAAACTGACAACATTGCACGAGTTGCTGCTGCCGGGGCAGACACCTTTGTGGCGGGTAGCGCTATTTTTGGCAAGCCGGATTACAAGGCTGTGGTGGATGCGATGCGGGTGGAGTTGGCGAAGTAACTCGAGCAAAACCATCCAGGATACCCGTCAAACAGTCCGCGAGCCTTTTAAATACATGCGCAATTAGCTCTTTTATTAATAGCAAAAGCATATCAATAGGAGTCTTGCCCAGCCACGCCGAATGACACCATGGGCGCCTTTACACTCGAGCAAAGCTATTTGACCAACGTTATAGCCCGTGCAGATAATCAACGCAGCACGAACCACCGCCACATCAACCCCAGCAGTTTGAGCTTTGCCATTGACGATGTGATTTGTCGCGGTAACTGGCTAGACTGGACGGCCTTGCGCACAAGCGTGCTAGCCAGTAGCGTCGTGCTGGATAGAGCACAGCGCGTCTGCCGCCCGCACCTGGCCAACGGCTGTTCGCAGCGCTACCACTTCTGGATGAACTACGAAAGAAAGCAGCGGGGTCAGGTCTCAATACTGTTCGTTTAGACTTTGTCCTTGAATAATTGGTGGAGTCTGTATCCCAGCCGTTTTGGCGACGTGATGATCGGGCTTAGCTCAAATGGCTGTTTGCGCAGCACCTGCCTGCTAAAGCTTGCATAGGGCGAGTTCCTTCGCTTGACCATCCGGGGCGACCTCTTGTTGACGGTTCGCACCGCTTTAAGCTTGGCGCACTGATTCAACAATTGCTCAAACCATCGCTGCTTTTTTCTGGGTCTTATCGGGGGGAAAAGCCCCGCTTAAGGGCTGATTGACTCTGAGCGCGTTCAGGTGCGCAACAAAGGGGAAGCAGCGGAGTCAGATACCGTCTTGAAAGTCAAGCGCCAGCGCACTAATTTTGATAGGCGCCAATGCAGAAGCTGTAAATTCAATTGCCTCAGTGGCCTTTTTAGC
>JAYWFR010000037.1:0-33862 GCA_043778695.1 Polaromonas sp.
TCGTCTCTGTTGCTCTGATCCTCACCTCACGGTGGAGAGGTGTTACCTCCTACGCTGTCCTGTGCAGTCCGGACGTTCCTCCAGTGCGGGGTTTCCCCCACAGCGACTTTTCAGTCGCTGTCTCTTGCGAGTTGCACCAGCGGCGGTCTGGCGTGCTTCACAACTTGATTATCGATGGGTTTTCATTCCACGGATTAAGCAATACCAAGCTATGAATACCTTCAAAGTCTTTTGTATTGCGTGTGACCAGCGTGAGTTGATTTGCCAAGGCAATAGCAGCGATCATCGCGTCTTCAGCGCTGCAAGCGCGGCCTTGTTGTTGTTGCCCGGCGGCGAGAGAGCCATACACCGGGGCGCACCTCGCATCTAAGCTCAAGCACCGCTGAGCAAAGTCTTTTTGAATCACCGCATCAGTCGCTATTTTTAGCGCGTTCTTGCGTTTGCCAGCAGGCATCAAGGCTAAGCCGCGTTGCATTTCGCACAGCGTTACAGCGCTGATGTAAATGCTTTGAACTGGCGTGTTTGCAAACCAGTCAAGAACGGCGGGATCGGGTAAAGGTTTGGTCAGTTCAGAAATAACGTTCGTATCAATCAGATACATCAGCGGCTAACTTTGAAACCCGTCAAACCGTGTCACTTTGCTCAAACGGCGACGCACGCATTGGGCTGCGCGGTGCGATGGGTATCTCGCCGAGCCCTGCAAATCGTGCCTGAATTCGGCGGCCCAAATCGTTTTCAATTAATGTTGGCGCAACCGCCTCATTCACGGCCTTGGTCAGAATACGACGCACCGCCTCTTCCATGGCAATGCCTTGCTGGGCAGCGCTTACGCGCAGACGGGTTTTAACGTCAGGGTCAAGGTTGCGAACGGTTAGAACGGACATGACTTGTTCCTTGAGTAGAATTGCCGTCATTGTAGTCAACGACAGCAATGAAGGCAATCATTGAAAATCGACACTTAAAACAATGGCTCGATCTGAAAACCCAACCGATGACGCTTACCACTGTTAACACCCCTGAAACCATTAAGGTTTTGACGCAAATCGCGGAAAAAATCAGCGCCATGGGAACTGCTGATTTTTTTCAACGCCGCAGCGCTGGCGCGTCTAAAGCCAAAGCTGATTTGGCTTGGGGCAAAGTAGGCAATCGCAATCCGGTGGCTGAAGACAGGTGGACGCAGGGTTAGCACTTCAGCCGCAAAATTTAGCCGCAAAACTCACTTCAAACTTTGCAAACGCTTGTACTTGGCAAGCATGGGTTCGATCAAATCCAACACCTGTTTTATTCCAAGCTCGGGTTTCTCGGCGTTCACGGTTTTCAGGTGTTGATAAGCAACCGGTAAATCAGCAATATCTTTTGACGTTTCCTTGCCGCTGGTGATCTTGTCAGCAACTCGTTTTGCTTCGTCGAATGCCGCTCCAAGAGCCTTGCTCGCCGCAATGTCTGCTCTGTTCGCCGCAATTTCTTTATCCATCGCCGCAATGTCTGCGGTCGATTGGCAAAGCCCCACCAAAGTCGCCTCACGTCTGCGCTCGTAAACCGCCACCAGATGCAGCTTGCCGTTAGCAACGGCTTCGGCCATTTTGCTAGCGTAGTCTTCACGCAATTCAGTCTGGCACTTTTCCAGTGCTTAGGCAAACGCAGCTTTTACAGCTGGGCTGGCTGTGGCGTCGGGGTACTTGATGGCCGTTGGCTCGGCGGTTTGGTCTAGGGCTGTGTTGCCCTGTAGGAGTCAGCACGTCAAAAGACCAGCGAGTTGAAAATGACCGCCTATGGGCATGGTGAATCCTTGAGGATGGGCTGAAATAAGTTTAACAAGGCTCGCGATGGCGCGACTGCCTAAAATAGTGACCTGATCCGAAAAACAGATCCACGAAAGCCGACATGATCCGCATCACAGAACTCAAGCTGCCGCTTGACCACGACGAGCACGCACTGCCTGCGCTGATTGTCAAAACGCTGGGCATCGCGCTAAGCGATCTCATCGGCCACACCGTCTACAAACGCAGCTATGACGCGCGGATGAAAAAGCTGCTGCTGGTGTACATATGTGATGTGGAGGTTGCCGCCACGCTTGAAGCAGCACTGCTCAAACAGCTTGAAGCGCACCCGCACATCCGCCCAACGCCAGACCAACACTACTACCCCGTGGTGCAGCTGAATAGCGCGCCCGCCCTGCGGCCAGTTGTCGTCGGCTTTGGCCCCTGCGGTATTTTTGCGGCGCTGCTGCTGGCGCAAATGGGCTTCAAGCCTATCGTTTTAGAGCGCGGCAAAAAAGTGCGTGAACGCACCCAAGACACCTGGGGGTTATGGCGCAAAAGTACCCTCAACCCCGAGTCAAATGTGCAGTTTGGCGAAGGCGGTGCAGGCACGTTTTCAGACGGTAAGTTGTGGAGCCAGATCAAAGACCCGCGCCACTTGGGCCGCAAGGTAATGATGGAGTTTGTTAAAGCCGGTGCGCCTAAAGAAATTTTGCTGGTCAGCAAACCGCATATTGGTACCTTCAAGCTGGTCAAGGTGGTGGAGCACATGCGTGAGCAGATCATTGCGCTGGGCGGTGAGGTGCGGTTTGAACAGCGTGTCAGTGATGTGCTGATTGAAAACGGCAGCATTCGCGGGCTGACGGTACAAAACCTCAACGACAGCACCCAGTACGACATGCGCGCCGACCACGTGGTGCTGGCTCTCGGCCACAGCTCACGCGACACGGTGGCCATGCTGCATCGACGCGGCGTTTACATGGAGGCTAAGCCGTTTTCCATCGGCTTTCGCATTGAGCACCCGCAGGGCGTGATTGACCGTGCGCGGCTCGGCCAGCACGCGGGCCACCCACTGCTGGGCGCGGCAGACTACAAGCTGGTGCACCATGCGGCCAACGGCAGATCGGTCTACAGCTTTTGCATGTGCCCCGGCGGCACAGTGGTGGCGGCTACGTCTGAGCCGGGCCGGGTAGTGACCAACGGCATGAGCCAATATTCACGCAATGAACGCAATGCCAACGCCGGCATTGTGGTGGGCATATCGCCGACTGACTACCCCGGCAACCCGCTGGCGGGGTTTGAGTTTCAACGTGCCCTTGAATCAAATGCATTCAAACTGGGTGGCAGCAATTACCAGGCCCCGGGCCAGCTGGTTGGCGACTTTGTTGCAGGCAAACCGTCAACACAACTTGGCAGCGTTGAGCCGTCTTACAAGCCCGGCGTACTGTTGGGCGACCTGCACAGTGCCCTGCCCGACTACGCGATAGCCGCCATGCGCGAGGCGCTGCCCGTGTTCGGTAAAAAAATACGCGGCTTTGACATGCATGATGCGGTACTGACCGGCGTTGAAACCCGCACCTCGTCGCCCGTCAAAATCACCCGTGGCAACAACTTTCAAAGCCTGAATGTCAAGGGCCTTTACCCAGCCGGAGAAGGGGCCAGTTATGCAGGCGGAATTTTGTCGGCTGGGGTCGATGGGATTGAGGTGGCTGAGGCTGTAGCAACGAGCATGGCTAGGCCGCGATAATGCACACCATGCAAAACAACGCCAATGAACCGATGACCGAAGCAGCCCCCGCCGAAGCAAAACCAAAACCACATGCGCCGCGCCAGGTGAGTCCGGTGCTGGAAAAGCTGTTTGAGCTGCACCCGAACCTGTTCGGCGCAAAGTTTTTGCCGCTCAAGCTCGGCATTTTTCACGACCTGCTGGCACGCCACCCGGATGCGTTTAAAAAAGACGAACTGAAGCTCGCCATGGGGCAGCACGCCCGGTCAACCCGGTACCTTGAATGTGTGGCCGCTGGGCTTGACAGGCATGACCTGGACGGCGTGGCAGTCGAGCCTGTTGCGCCAGAGCATGTACACCACGCAATTCTGGAAGTCTTTCGCAGGCGGCAAGCGCGGACGAATGACGACCTGCGGCCACGGCTGCGCGGGCTGCTCAAACAAGCGATTGAAAATTCAGGAATGGCGTTAGATGGTTACGCCGAGCTGGTTCGCGTGCAAGATGAAGCCGCCAATGCCCTGCTGATTGAGGCGATGGCCGAGCTGAAAGCTGAGGCTGCCAAGCGCGAAGCACTGATGACCACCTTCACGGCCAGCGGCAAAACTGAAGCTGAATTTGCCGACATGTACGGCATGGACTTGAAGCTGGTCAGCCGCGTGCTGGCTAGGGTGCGAGCTGAGCAATGCAAATAAATCTCTTGCTCCTGCCCCTTTCGGGGGAAGGTTGGGATGGGGGCACGCACGTTGCTGGTCATCATTATGCACCTCCCCCACCCCTACCCTCCCCCGGAAGGGGAGGGAGTTAAAACAAAAAAGTCTTCAAAGGCCTTTTTCAGCGTCAAATCGGCCTGTACCCCATTCAGTACGGGGGCAAGCAGCTATTAATTTAATAGCTCGCGGCCTTCTTCAAACTTTGCCAGGCTGCGCATTCTTCAGTGCAGCAATGCGCTCTTCAATCGGTGGATGGGTTGAAAACAATTTGCCAATACCACCCGTAATGCCCATGGCAGCGACTGACTTGGGCAGCTCGCCGGGTACCATGCCGCCCAGGCGGGCTAGTGCATTCATCATGGGCTGGGTTCTGCCCATCAGCTGCGCCGCGCCTGCGTCGGCTCTAAATTCGCGGTGGCGTGAAAACCAGGACACCACCATGTGCGCGGCAAAGCCCAGCACGATGTCCATCACGATGGTCGTGACCCAATAGCCGATGCCCGGGCCTGAATTACTGTCACTGCCTTTGCGCAAGAAACTGTCGACGGCATAGCCAATCACGCGGCTCAAGAACACGACAAAGGTGTTCATCACACCCTGAATCAGCGTCATGGTCACCATGTCGCCGTTGGCGATGTGGGCTATTTCGTGGCCAATCACGGCCTCAATTTCTTCACGCGTCATGCCTTGCAGCAAGCCAGTCGACACCGCTACCAAGGCAGAGTTTTTAAATGCGCCGGTCGCAAAGGCGTTGGGCTCGCCGTCAAAAATACCGACTTCAGGCATGCCGATATGCGCCTTGTCAGCAAACTTTTTGACGGTATCAACAATCCAGGCTTCATCGGCGTTTTGCGGCTCCTTGATGACGCGCACACCCGAGCTCCACTTGGCGACTGGTTTGCTGATCAACAACGAAATGAACGCGCCACCAAAACCCATGATGAGTGCAAAGCCGAGGAGCGACGTTAGGTTCAAACCCTGCGGGGTTAAAAAGCGGTTCACGCCCAAGATATTGGCAACAATGCCCAGCACCACGACAACAGCCAGGTTGGTCATGACAAACAGAAAAATGCGTTTCATGGATTCTCCGATGGAGGAACAATTGAACAATGGGGCGACGAAGTCGACAGCAAATAAATGAGGGGCTTGGGTTCTAAATCAAGTGCTTGTCATCACCCAGACCCGATTCGACGTATTTTCTTGTTTTCCGGCCTAAATACAAGGATGTCCTCATAAAAGGAAAGTTTCTCGTTCCCAGCCCACCAGCCGGGCACGCCCAGCACCGGCAGCGGCACAAAAGGTTTGTCGGCCAACTTGTCAGCGCTCAGGTCGGCAGCTATCCATGCATCAAGAGATGCTATTGATTGCATAGCTGCTTGCGCACAATATATATGGGCTGTGATCGGTTTTCTGGGCGTATTCAACTTTTCCAACAGCGCATGGCCGAACAAGATCAGTTGGGCGTCTTTCCACATTGGTCGCAGCTCAACAAACAAGCGCTGCCAATCCCTACCAATCAATGCGTCCCACAGCGGCTGTGGTGCCATTAAAAAAGCGGCGTTTTCGTCAAACAGCGTGAGTGCGTCGCGCACCGCACCGCGTGTTTGTTGCACGCCGTTTAGTGCAAGTTGTTCGGCCTGTAGATGATTGAGTTTTGTCTTGGTTTGCGGGAAGGTCAGCCAGCACAGACCGTTGAAAAAATCATGCAGGTTGTCACGTGTGGGGACGGTTTGCGTATTAAAAATGAATTCCTCGTAGGCTTGGTCTTCCGGCAGATGGGATTGCCGCACAAAACGAACGGGACACCGAGCTGGGAATCGAGCGGGGGAGCCGATAAACGAGTCAGTTCTCGCATTCAACGCTTCGGCGACATTGCTGCCACTGAACTCAAGCGCATTTACCTTGTAAGGCGCAAGCCAAGGCACATTCCAATCCATCACATCACGTGTCACACCAAGCGCCAGGCTAGGCTTTCCCCGCTGCGCAGCGGCTTGAGTTGGCCTTCACCAAATGCAAAACTCTCCGGTGGTGTCCAGGTTTCTTTTTTCAACGTGATACTGCTTTGGTTACGCGGCAAACCATAAAAATCTGCACCATTAAAGCTGGCAAAACCCTCCAGCCTGTGCAGCGCGGCTGCTGCTTCAAACGCCTCGGCATACAGCTCGAGTGCGGCATGGGCGGTGTAGCAGCCTGCGCAGCCACTGGCGTGTTCTTTCAAATGTGCAGGGTGAGGCGCGCTGTCTGTGCCGAGGAAAAATCGCGGGTTGTCGCTGGTTGCCGCCTCAACCAACGCAAGGCGATGTGTTTCGCGTTTGAGGACGGGCAGGCAATAGTAGTGTGGCCTTAAACCTGACCCGTTAGCGCCCGTAAACATCGCATTTCGGTTGTACAGCAGGTGGTGCGCGGTGATGGTGGCTGCCGTGAAAGCAGCAGCATCGCGCACATAATGCGCAGCTTCCTTGGTGGTGATGTGTTCAAACACGATTTTGAGTTCGGGGAAATCACGGCGCAGCGGGATCAGTTGCGTGTCAATGAACACCGCTTCCCGGTCAAACAAGTCAATGTCAGGCGAAGTGACTTCACCATGCACCAGCAGCAGCAGCCCTTCCTTTTGCATGGCCTCCAGAGTTTTGTAGGTTTTGCGCAGGTCGGTCACGCCCGCATCGCTGTTGGTGGTGGCACCCGCCGGGTACAGCTTGGCGGCGACCACGCCTGCGTCTTTGGCGCGCTTGATTTCATCGGGCGGCAAGTTGTCGGTAAGTACAGCGTCATCAACGGCTCAAACCCTATATCTTCTGGCACAGCAGCCAGTATGCGGTTTTTGTAAGCCAACGCTTGCGCAGCCGTCGTGACCGGTGGGCGCAGATTGGGCATGATGACGGCCCGGGCAAATTGAGCTGCGGTGTGCGGCACGACGGTATTGAGCGCGTCGCCGTCGCGTACATGCAAGTGCCAGTCATCGGGTCGGGTGAGGGTCAAAGTAGTCGGTTGGGTCGTCATGGTTTGAATTGTCGCACTGGGCAAGGTCGTAAGCTGGGGCGTAAAAAAGCCCGCCAAGGCGGGCTTTGCAAGACGCTTAAAAAATCAGTGCGAAAGAATCTTGTTCAAAAAGTCTTTGGTGCGGCTCTGGCGGTTTTCTGGGTGCTGGAAAAACTCCGTGGTTGAGCAGTCTTCCAAAATTTTGCCGCCCACGTCCATAAAAATCACGCGGCTGCCGACCTTTTTCGCAAACCCCATTTCGTGCGTGACCACCATCATGGTCATGCCTTCTTTGGCCAGGTCCATCATGCAGTCCAGTACCTCGCCAACCATTTCGGGGTCCAGTGCTGACGTGGGCTCGTCAAACAGCATGGCAATCGGGTCCATGCTCAAAGCCCGTGCAATGGCCACGCGCTGCTGCTGACCACCCGACAGCTGGCCCGGAAATTTATCTTTGTGCAGCATCAGGCCCACACGGTCAAGGTACTTCAAGCCGTGAGTTTTGGCATCCGCCGCGTTGCGACCCAGTACCTTCATTTGCGCCAGGGTTAAGTTTTCAGTCACGCTCAGGTGCGGGAACAGTTCAAAGTTTTGAAACACCATTCCCACGCGGCTGCGCAGTTTTGGCAAATCGGTCTTCGGGTCATGCACAGCTTGGCCGTCGACAAAAATCTGACCTTTCTGGAACGGCTCCAGCGCATTGATGGTTTTAATCAGCGTTGATTTGCCGGAGCCAGACGGCCCGCACACAACCACTACTTCGCCCTTGTTAATGCTGGTGGTGCAGTTGTTCAGTACTTGCACCGTGCCATACCACTTGGACACTTCTTTCATTTCAATCATGGCCATATTCTTCTCCAATACTTTTCAAATAATCGTAAATTTTTGCAGCGGCTTCAACGGATGATGGCTATTTTGGTTTGCAGCTTTTTTACCATGTACGACAGGCCAAAGCACATGAAAAAGTACACCACCGCCGCTAACAAATAGGCCTCTTCAGGGCGGCCATAAATCTTGCCAGCGGTACTGAAGCCTTTGAGCAGGTCGTAAGCGCCAATCGCGTAAACCAGCGACGTGTCCTGAAACAAAATGATGGTTTGCGTCAGCAAAATTGGCACCATGTTCCTAAATGCCTGCGGCAAAATAATCAGCTTCATGTTTTGCGCATAGGACATGCCCAGTGCCCGCCCGGCATTGACCTGACCACGCGAGATGGACTGAATACCAGCCCGCATAATCTCGCTGAAGTATGCGGCCTCAAACGCTACAAACGTGATGATGGCTGAGATTTCAGCTCGGTAGTTGGCGCCGCCCGGTATGGCCGCGTAAAAGCCTGCTGGCACCAACAAGAAGAACCACAAGATCACCATCACCAGCGGCACAGAGCGCATGCCGTTGACGTAAACAGTCGCGGGCACTGTCAACAACTTCTTGCCTGACAAGCGCATCAGCGCCAGGATGGTGCCCAAAATAATACCGCCAATCGTTGCAATAACGGTCAGCTGAATACTGAACCAAAAGCCCTTGATGACGAACTTCGAAATGATGTCCCAACTTAAAAAAGAAAGGTCTAGTCCAAACATGTCAATGCCCCCCGCCCGCTGCGCCTGCAATCACCAAGCCGGGGATTTGGACTTTCTTCTCAACAAAAGCGCAGATGCGGTTGACAGCAAAGGCCGAGATGGCATACACCAACGTGACGGCCAAATAAATTTCAATCCCGCGCGAGGTTTCTTCCTGCGCCTGCATCGCAAACATTGTCAGCTCGGCAATTGACACGGCAAAAGCCACCGACGAATTTTTCAGCAAGTTCATTGACTCGCTGGTCAGCGGTGGAATGATGATGCGAAAGGCCATCGGCAAAATCACATAACGGTAGGTTTGCGCCGTGGTAAACCCCATCGCCATGCCGGCGTAGCTCTGGCCACGCGGCAGCGCTTGAATGCCCGCGCGAAACTGTTCGGCAATACGCGCAGAGGTAAAAAAGCCGAGCGCAAAAACCACCAGAATAAAGCTGGGGAGCTCCTTCATGGGGGGGATGATTTTCGGGACGACGAAGTACCAAATAAAAATCTGAACCAGCAGCGGGACATTTCGAAACAGCTCAACCCAGGCATTGGCAAGCCTTACTGCCCAAGGACTGTTGGGCAGCGTGCGCATAGTACCAATCAGCGCGCCGAACAACATAGCTACCACCCACGATGCACCAGCAACCGACAGCGTCCATCCCCAGGCGTCAAACATCCATTGCAAATAAGTGCGACCACTGCCGTCGTCATTTAAAAATACTTTCCAATCCCAATTCATGAAGGCTCCAGGGTGTTGTTATTTGTTAGGGGTACTTGTCGAGCTATTTAATGCGCGGTTTCAGACGGTGCGCCCCTTTCAGCGACAAACCCCGCTGATTGAAATCAATAGCGGGGTTTGTGCTCAAGCCGGTAACTAAAAAATTACTTCTTGGCGTAGTCTTCCATTGGCTTTTCATTTGGCGTAGCCCATGCTGCCCTGGTGCTCTCACTGGCGACGTAACCGATCTTTGCATTTTTCGGCGGGATGGCTTGCATAAACCACTTGTCGTACAGCTTGGCAACTTCGCCAGACTTCATCATTTCTTTCACGGTGTCGTCGCCAATTTTCTTGAAGGCGGCGTCATCCTTGCGGATCATGATGGCGATGGGTTCGACGCTCAACACCTCGCCAACGATTTTAAAATCAGCAGGGGTCTTGGAGCCGGCAATCTGCCCTGCCAAAAGCGCGCCGTCCATCACGAAAGCTTCAGCGCGACCCGATTCAAGCAGCAAGAAGCTGTCGGAGTGGTCTTTGCCGAAGATTTCTTTAAAGTCAATGTTGCTGGCGCGCTCATTTTTACGCAGCGTTTGAACCGACGTGGTACCGGTGGTGGTTGCCACGTTTTTGCCGTTCAACTGAACGATTGAGGTGATGCCAGAGCTGTTTTTAACGGCAATACGAACTTCTTCAACGAAAGTGGTGGGCAAGAAGGCCACGTCTTTTTGGCGGCCAGCGTTGTTGGTGGTCGAGCCGCACTCGATGTCAACCGTGCCGTTTTGCACCAGCGGGATGCGGTTTTGCGACGTGACGGACTGATATTTAACTTCAAGCTTGCGGCCAGCAGCTTTTTCTAAGTTGGCGATGACTTTGTTGCACACTTCAATGTGGTAGCCGGTGTACTTGCCGTCACCGAGCGTAAACGACAGCGGGCTAGAAGAGTCACGCACGCCCATGGTAACAATGCCAGAGGCCTTGACTTTAGCGACCGTGTCGGTAGCCTGCGCAAAAACCCCGCAAGACGCGAGAGTGGCCAAAGCTAGAGCAGCAAGTTTTAATTTCATGAAAAATCCTATAGTGAAATGAAAGTGTTTAACGTCTTATTTTAGAGAGCGGGTAACAGGGTTAGCCCCAAGGTTTACCCGAGCATCGAGCCACCATTCGGTGCGCCCCGCAGTACAAATCACTGATGTGGTGCACCTCTGAACTTTTGAAAAACAAGTAAACAACCAAGCAGTCTTTGTGCCAGAAAAAAGCATCAAGGCTTGCCGGTTCAACAAATTTTTGTCAAGGCTTTGCGGCTATCTAACTGTACGTTTGACCTGCGGTGAATACCAATGCTGTATGCAAAACGCGCTATGCGTTTTTTTAATAAGTGCCTAGGGTTGCTACTTAGACACTGTTTTAGGACGAGCCTGCGATTCAAGGTAAATCCACAGCGCTTGTGCCGAGCTTTTGGTAGACGCAGTCAGGGCTGGCCGCTCACGGTAAACACGAATGTCCATCGTCATCGCCAGCTGCTCGCCAGCGCTGACCAGCTTTTTGGCCCGCAGCTCTTTTTTAACCGCGCTGTAGGGCAAAAACGCGATGCCGTGGCCTTCGAGCGCCATGGCTTTTAGGCCCTCGGCCATGTCTGTTTCATACACCCGGTCCAAGTGAATGGCCGTGCTGGACTGCTTCAAAATCAAGTCAACCACCCGGCCCAGGTAAGCACCCGGCGCATAGCCCAAATACGGCAGTGGTTGGCCCGCCCTGCCCGGCAACTTGAACATCGGCTCGCCGTCCGCGCTGGGCTTGACGTAGGGAGACAGCACCTCTTGGCCGAGCGTGACCATTTCATAGCGGTTCGGGTCGAGCTGAAAAGGCTGCGAATCATGGTGATAAGCAATCAGCAAATCGCAACTGCCTTCGACTAGCCGCAGCACCGCGTCGTGTACGTTCAGGGCGATCAAGCGGCTTTTGATGGGGCCAAACTTTTCACGCAGGGTGCTGACCCAAGCGGGAAAAAACGTGAACGCTAGCGTGTGCGGCACGGCAAATTCAATCACGTCTTGACCAGCTGAGGTGTGACCACGCAGCATAGCCCGGGTGGACTGCAGGCCTTGCAGCATTTCAAGTGACTGGCTGTACAGCGTTTCCCCCGCAGACGTGAGGCGCGTGGGGTACGAGGAGCGGTCGACCAAGTCCGTGCCGGCCCAGGCTTCCAAGGCCTGAATGCGGCGTGAAAACGCGGGCTGGGTGACGTGCCGCAGCGTGGCCGAGCGACTGAAACTGCGGGTCTCAGCCAAGCTGACGAAATCTTCTAACCATTTGGTTTCCATAGATTGATTATGCGAGTTGAGGTACTGCTGTCGACTACGGGAATTCCCATAGTGTAAATAAAATGCTATTCATTTAGGAGCTGTTAGCGCGTTATTTATATGGGTTTATAGGCACTTTTAAGCTGAAAATTGTGGTTTTTGACTGTCGCGAAAGTTGTCCATATCAGGTTAACCCGTTATCCTAGTCAGCACGATGAGCAAGGCCTTCACCAAAGAATCCGATGCGGACGACGAAGAACCAGCCGCGCCCCCGCGCGTGACCGGGGCGAAAAATTACATCACGCCCGCTGGCTACAGCCGGTTAAAGGGCGAACTTTTGCGCCTGATTGATGAAGACCGGCCCAAGGTGGTGGAGGCCGTACACTGGGCCGCCAGCAACGGTGACCGGTCTGAAAACGGTGACTACATTTACGGTAAAAAGCGGCTGCGCGAGATTGACCGGCGCATTCGGTTTTTAACGCAGCGCCTTGAGATCGCTGAGATTTTTGACCCCAGCGTTCACCGCGGCAAAACCCAGGTGTTTTTTGGCAGCACCGTGAGCTATGAAGATGACGCTGGCGTGTTAACCACCATCACCATCTTGGGCGTTGACGAAGCTGACACGCTGGCAGGCGAGGTCAGTTGGCTGTCTCCTGTGGCGTCAGCGCTTTTAAAGGCGCAGCTAGGCGATGATGTACAGATGATGACGCCGCAAGGTGTTCGCGTTTTGACGGTGGTGGCTGTGAACTACCCGACACCCAGCGCAGCACCGGCAAGTTAGCCCGTCGTTTAACTGCCCGACTTGGCCCGTTGAACCCGCAGCACTGAAGGTGTGCGTTTGACATTGCGCAGTACGGTGGCTAAATGCGCACGGTCACGCACAGCGATACCGAATTTCAACTCCGTCGCGTCCTGGGCGCGTTCCTGGCCCATGTTGACGTGGGTGATGTCGGCCTCGGCGGTGGCCAGCGACGCGGCCACTCTGGCCAGCACCCCCTTGCCGTTGGTCACGGTGATGAGGAGCGCGGTTTCAAACAAGCGCTGAGGCTCGTCCGACCAATCCACCGCAATAAAGCGCTCACTGTCGCGGTGTTGCAGGCGTTTGGCAACCGCGCAGTCCTCGGTGTGCACCACCAGGCCTTCGCCACGGCCGAGGTAGCCCAAGATGCCGTCGCCAGGAATAGGCTTGCAGCAATTGGCGTATTGCACTGATGCGCCCTCACTGCCGTCCAACACCAGCGAGCCTTGCGACACCGATTCATGCGCCGTGAAGCGCTCGCGGCTTAGCAGCAATGCGTCCGGCTTTGTACCTTTTTCAGCCAGCAGCGCCACAATGCGTTTGGCCACCATGCTGGCGATGCGTTTGCCCAGGCCAATGTCTGTCAGCAGGTCAGAGCGCGACTTGTTGCCGCTAAAGCGCAGTATCTTTTCCCACAGAACGCGCTCGGTTTTGCTGTCGTCGGGCAGCTTTTCTATGCCTTCCGAGCGCATGGCCTGGGTCAACATTTTTTCACCCAACTCCTGCGACTCAGTCAAAGCCATGGTTTTGAGGTGATGGCGGATTTTCGATCTGGCTTTGCCAGTTCTGACAAAACCCAGCCATCCGGGGTTGGGGCTGGCAACCGTTGAGGTGATGATTTCAATAACATCACCATTGTTCAATTCAGACCTCAGCGGCACCTGCTCGCCATTGATTTTGGCCGCGACTGCACGGTGGCCAACATCGCTGTGAATGGCGTAGGCAAAGTCAACAATGGTGGCACCGCGCGGCATCGCCATGATCTGACTTTTGGGGGTAAATACATAGACGGCGTCAGGAAAAAGATCAATTTTGACGTGGTCCCAAAACTCCGCAGCATCACGCGTTTCGTGTTGAATGTCGAGCAGCGACTGAAGCCACTGGGTGCCCAGGTGCTGCGATGCGTCGCTGTCTGGGTCAGACGCCTTGTACAGCCAATGCGCGGCAACGCCGGACTCAGCCACCACATGCATGGCCTCAGTGCGCATTTGAAACTCAATATTGGTACCAAACGGCCCCACCAAAGTGGTGTGCAACGACTGATACCCATTGATTTTCGGAATCGCAATGTAGTCCTTGAACTTGCCAGGCAGCGGCTTGTACTGCTGATGCATCACGCCCATGGCCGTGTAGCAAGCAAACAGTGAACCAACAATGACTCGAAAGCCGTAAATGTCAGTGACCTGGGCAAAAGACAAATGTTTGTCGTCCATCTTGCGGTAGATGGAATACAGCGTTTTTTCGCGCCCGGAGATCTGCACCGCTATTTTTTGCGTCGTGAAAGCTGACTCAACTTCTGTCTGTACCCGCTTGATCACATCGCGTCTGCGGCCTCGGGCTTTGAGCAGCGCCTTGTTCAGCACGCTGTATCGCCACGGGTGCAGGTGCTGAAATGACAGGTCTTGCAGCTCGCGGTAGGTGGTGTTTAAACCCAGGCGGTGCGCAATCGGCGCGTAGATGTCCAGCGTTTCGCTTGAAATGCGCGCCCACTTTTCACGTGGTGCGTTGCCCAGCGTTCGCATGTTATGGCTGCGGTCTGCCAATTTGATCAAGATCACGCGCACATCGCGCGCCATGGCCAGCAGCATTTTGCGAAACGACTCCGCCTGGTTTTCTTCACGGGTGTTGAACTCAAGCTTTTCTAATTTTGTCAGCCCGTCCACCAACTCTGCCACTGGCGCGCCGAAGCGTTCAATCAACTCTACCTTGGTCACGCCGCAGTCTTCAATCGCATCATGCAGCAGCGCAGCCATCAAGGCCTGGGCGTCAAGCTTCCACAAGGCGCACTGCAACGCGACAGCTATCGGGTGGGTGATGTACGGCTCGCCGCTATTGCGCAGTTGCCCCAAGTGCGCCTCGTCAGCAAAGCGGTAAGCGCTGCGAACGTTGTCCACGTCTTGCGCGCTCATGTAGTCAAGCTTGGCCGTCAAAGCAGCAAAACTTGCAGCCGCCGCATTGGCTGCCGCAGGCGTCGATCCTGCGGCCAGTTCGGCAGGCTTCGCAGACTTAGCAGACTTGAGGATGACCAGGGCGCTCATGCCTTAAATGTATCGCGGCTGACGAACCATCGACAAGCTGCGGGAATTAGCGCGCACCTCAGCAGCCTCTAAAGACAAAAAAGCACCGACTTGCGGTGCTCTTCAAGGGCTTGAAAACAGCCGGTGAATTTTCAACCGGGTACTTTTTTCAGCATTTCCAGACCGACTTTTCCTTCAGCAATTTCGCGCAGTGCAGTCACGGCTGGTTTATTTTTGCTATCAATGCGTGCCGCATGGCCTTGACTCAACATTCGCGCACGATAAGTTGCTGCCAGCACCAATTGGAACCGGTTCGGGATTTTTGCTAAGCAGTCTTCGACGGTAATGCGGGCCATGGGTATCTCCAGTGAGGTCAGGGTATCAGGTGATGTGTAGGGCTTTGAAGGTTCCGGCGCTGGCAATGCGCTGGGCTGAAAATTTCAGCCGCTGTGCATGCACAATGGTTTTTAGGTCGAAAACCGCCCGTTCGAACAACTCATTAATTATAACGAAGTCAAATTCTGCAGCTTGGGCCATCTCGGTCGCGGCGTTTTTCAGCCGGATAGCAATGATGTCTGGGGTGTCTTCACCACGCCGCTCCAAGCGCGAGCGCAACTCTTCCCAGCTGGGCGGCAAAATGAAAATCAGCACAGCATTGGTAAAAATGCGTTTGATGTTCAGCGCACCTTGGAAGTCAATCTCCAGGATAACGTCCGCACCTTGCGCCATTCGCTCTTCAATGGCTTGGCGCGACGTGCCGTAGCGCTGACCATGCACATGCGCCCACTCCAAAAACGAGTCCCGCTTGATCATGCCGTCGAAGTCTTGCGGACCGATGAAATAGTATTCACGGCCATGCTTTTCTTGCCCGCGCGGAGCTCGGGTGGTGTGCGACACCGCGGGCTGAATGCGCGAATCAATTTCCATCAGCGCCTTGACCAGGCTGGATTTACCTGCACCACTGGGCGCGGCGACGACAAACAAGTTTCCGGGGTAGTCCATGTTGTTTTTTCAGGCGAAGAGTCTGTGGGCCGTTATTCGATGTTTTGCACCTGCTCGCGGATCTGCTCAATCAACACCTTCATGTCAACAGAAATTCGCGTCAACTCAAGCGAGGGTGATTTTGACCCCAGCGTGTTGGCTTCGCGGTGCAGTTCTTGGATCAAGAAATCAAGCCGCTTGCCAAGCTCTCCACCCGCCGCCAGCAACCGGTCAATCTCGTCAAGATGCGATGCCAGCCGAGTCACCTCTTCGGCCACATCGATGCGTATCGCAAAAGCGGTTACTTCAGTCAGAGCTCGGTCGTGGGCGGCCTCTGGCAGAACCGTTGCGCCACCTTGAGAACCTTGATGAATGGCTTCTTTGAAACGCTCCAAAAACCGTGCTTTTTGCTGGTCGACCAATTTTGGCACCAAAGGCGTTACCAATGCGGCAAGCGACCGAAGCTGGGCCGTGCGGTCCAGCAGCATGTCCTTGAGTCGGCCTCCCTCGCGTTCGCGTGCAGAGAGCAGCTGCTTTAAAGCCAGTTTGGCTAATTTGAGGAGTTCCTCACTGTGGTCGTGGGGTGTTTTGTCTTCATGGGTCGCCAAACGCATCACGTCTGCGGCACTGAACGCAGCTGCCAGGGGTAGCCACGATTTGATGGTGTCTTCCAGCGAGCTCAAACGCTGCAGGGTCGCCGCAGACGGCGCTTGCAGGCCGCTGGCCGAGCTGCTCTCCAGCCCGACTCGCAGCTCTACCTTGCCACGTTTGAGCTTGCCATTTAAGAGTTCACGCAGCGCGGGCTCCAGCTGCCTAAGCTCGTCGGGCAGGCGAAAAGCCAAGTCTAAAAAACGGCTGTTGACCGAACGAATCTCCACCCCCAAGCGCGCTCGGGCATGTGCGTTTGCGTCGAGCTGGCCGGCGGCTAAATGAGTGTTTGACTGGACGGCTGCGTAGCCCGTCATGCTGTAAACTGACATGGCGAATTTTTATTTAGTTGAAGAACAGGATCTCGTAGGCACATTTGGGTGGGTTTTCACCTCTGCACATCTTTCAAATTATGTCGAAGGCCAAACCAGCTCCCTTGCCGCCCGACACCGTTATTGGTGGTTACCGGGTTGTTCGCAAGCTATCGGCCGGCGGCTTTGGTGTAGTTTACTTGGCTGTTGACAACGAAGGCCAACAAGTTGCCGTCAAAGAATACCTGCCGTCGTCATTGGCAGGCAGGCCACCGGGTGAGCTGCTGCCGCAAGTGCTGCCTGAAAAACTCTCGCTGTACCGATTGGGTTTGAAAAGTTTTTTTGAAGAGGGTCGCTCGCTCGCGCAAATCTCGCATGGCTCGGTCGTCAGTGTGTTGAATTTTTTCCGCGAAAACGAAACCGTCTACATGGTGATGAATTACCTTGAAGGCGGCACGCTTCAAGATTTCATCATCACAGCGCGCGAACTCAAAAAGCAAAAAGTCTTTCGCGAGTCCACCATTCGTTCGCTGTTTGACGAAATCTTGCGCGGACTGCGCATCGTGCATCAGCACAAGATGCTGCACCTCGACATCAAACCGGCCAATATTTTTGTCACTGACGACAACCGCGCTGTGCTGATTGATTTTGGCGCGGCGCGCGAGGTGCTGAGCAAAGAAGGCAACTTTATTCGCCCCATGTACACGCCCGGCTTTGCTGCACCAGAGATGTATCGGCGTGATTCGTCGATGGGGCCTTGGACCGACATCTACGCCATTGGCGCTTGTATTTACGCCACCATGCAGGGCTACCCACCCAACGACGCGCCGCAGCGCTTGGAAAAAGACCGCCTATCACTTGCACTGTCTCGTCTGCGAGGGGTGTATTCAGACAACCTGATAGAAGTGGTCGAGTGGTGCATGTCGCTTGACCCCTTGTCCCGCCCACAGTCGGTGTTTGCCTTGCAAAAAGAGCTGAGCCGAGAAGGCGAGCGCCGTTACACCAAACTCAGTGTGAGCGAGAAAGTCCGACTACAGTTTGACAACATGATTTCTGACACCAAAAAGTCAGCCAAAAAAGCAGTCGGCGCGGTCACGCGATTCAAATGAAATTTTCTGTCTTTCAAATCAGCCGCCGAGGTGGTCGCGAAAAAAACGAAGACCGCATGGGTTACAGCTACACCCGAGAATCGGGCTTGTTTGTGCTGGCGGACGGCATGGGCGGCCACCCCGAAGGCGAAGTTGCGGCGCAACTGGCGCTTCAAACGGTGTCGGCGCTGTACCAAAAAGAAGCCCGCCCTGCCATCAAAGACACCGTTGAATTTTTATCCAGCGCGCTCATGGCGGCGCACCATCAAATCATTCGCTACGCCAGTGAAAAAGGCATGCTCGACACACCCCGCACCACACTGGTTGCCTGCATTTTGCAAGGCCCGGGAGCCACTTGGGTGCACTGCGGCGATTCACGCTTGTATGTGGTGCGTGACGGCGAATTGCTATCCCGCACGCGAGACCATTCTTACATCGAACAGCAAAGCGCTGGCGGAGCCCGGATTGACCACATCAACCGCAATATCTTGTTTACCTGCCTAGGCTCGCCTACCAAGCCGGTGTTTGACGTCACGGGGCCTGTTTTCTTGCAGCAAGGCGACAAGTTGATGCTGTGTTCTGACGGCCTATGGGGCAGCTTGAGCGATGATGAAATCGTCAAGCATTTGGTCTCTAAAGGTGTGTCTGACGCCGTCCCTGACTTGGTAGAAGCCGCGTTGCGCTCTGGTGGTGAGCACAGTGACAACGTCACCGTTCTGGCCATGGAGTGGGAAACACCGGATGCATTTGAGTCCACACGCGGGGTGTCAACCGACAGCATCTCCGACGGCGTGTTTGCGTCCACCATTCAAGCTGGCGGGCTAGACACTTATGTCGATGATCTGGACGAGGAAACCATCGAGCGTTCAATCGCCGAAATCAACGAGGCGATTCGCCGCTCCGCCGCGCGAAAAGCTTAAATATTGCAATGCCGGGTGGGTGCTTTGACACACCCGTCCGCTTTTATCGCTCACATTGAAAGCAAATCTTATGGGTTCATTTGAAAGAAGTGGCGCGCGCGCTGCCGACGCCTTGCGCCCGGTGCGCATCACACGCCACTACACGGCTTATGCCGAAGGCTCGGTGCTGATCGAGTTTGGCGGCACCAAGGTGCTGTGTACTGCGTCGGTTGAAGAGAAGGTGCCGGGTCACAAAAAAGGCAGTGGTGAAGGCTGGGTCACCGCCGAGTACGGCATGCTGCCGCGCGCCACCCACACCAGAAGTGACCGCGAAGCCGCACGCGGCAAGCAAAGCGGCCGGACGCAAGAAATTCAGCGCCTGATTGGCCGGTCAATGCGCTCGGTGTTTGACTTGAAAAAACTCGGCGAGCGAACGATTTACCTCGATTGTGATGTGATTCAGGCCGATGGCGGTACTCGCACTGCGGCGATTACCGGTGCGTTTGTGGCGGCGCATGACGCGGTGAGCCAACTGATGCTGGACGGCAAGCTTAAAGAGTCGCCCATCATCCACCACGTGGCCGCCATTTCAGTTGGCATTGTGCAAGGCTGCCCGCTGCTGGACTTGGAATACACCGAGGACTCGGCTTGCGACACCGACATGAACGTGGTGATGACGGGCGCTGGCAACTTTGTCGAAGTACAAGGCACGGCTGAAGGCGCGGCCTTTACGCGCTCTGAGATGGATGCGCTGCTGGGCCTGGCTGACAAAGGTATTCGCGAGCTGGTCGTGATGCAGCAGCAATCACTATCAATTAAATAGCTGCTAGCCCCCGTATTTATTGGGCCATAGGCCATTTTTATCATGAAAATTATATTAGCATCGAACAATTCAGGCAAACTGGCTGAGTTGCAAGCGATGTTCAGCCCGCTGGGCGTTGAACTGCTACGCCAAGCTGACCTGAACATTGGCGAAGCGCAAGAGCCCTTTCGCACCTTTGTTGAAAACGCTTTGGCCAAAGCGCGCCACGCAGCAAGCTTGAGCGGCCTACCCGCTGTGGCGGACGACGCGGGCTTGTGCGTTGACGCCTTTGGCGGGCTGCCCGGTGTTGACACCGCGTTTTACGCCACCCAGTTTGGCTACGCCAAGGGTGATGACAACAACGTCAAGGCGCTGCTTGAACAAATGGCCAATGTTGACAACCGCCGCGCAGCCTTGGTCAGCACGCTGGTGGCGGTACGCTCTGCCGACGACCCAGAGCCACTGATAGCGGCGGGCCGCGTGGTCGGCGAGATCACCCGTGCGCCACTGGGCAGCAACGGCTTTGGGTTTGATCCGGTGATGTTCATCCCCGAATTTGGCCAGACCTTTGCCCAACTGCCGGTCGACGTGAAAAATGCTAACAGCCATCGCGGCAAGGCAGCGCGATTGATGCTGGACTTGATGCGTCAGCGCTGGTTGCAGGCTTAAAGCATGCCCCAGCAAGACATTCAGCACTACATGCGCCCCGGCACGCTACAGCTCAAAAGCTTGCCGCCGCTGTCGCTCTACGTGCATATGCCGTGGTGCATCAAGAAGTGCCCGTACTGTGATTTCAACTCCCACGAGCTAGCTCCCACGGGGCAACGCGATGTCTCGTTCCCAGCGCCAACAGGGGGGTTAGCCGCCTTGGGGCGGCTCAGTACCGGCGCAGCTGTCGACATGCCCGAGCAGCGTTACATCGACGCGCTGATCGCTGATTTGGAAGCAGCCCTGCCGCTGATCTGGGGTCGCACGGTGCACAGCATTTTTATTGGCGGCGGCACACCCAGCTTGTTTTCACCGCAAGCCATCGACCGGCTGCTGGCCGACATTCGCGCCCGGCTCAAGCTCAATGCCGACTGTGAAATCACCCTGGAGGCCAACCCCGGTACGTTTGAAAAAGACCGCTTCAAAGCCTTCAGAAGTGCTGGTGTGAATCGCTTGTCAATCGGTGTACAAAGCTTTAACGACCAGCACCTCAAAGCGCTGGGCCGTGTGCATGACAGCGCGCAGGCCATTGCAGCGGTTGAGGAAGCGGCCTTGGCTTTTGACACCTTCAATCTGGACATCATGTACGCCCTGCCCGGCCAGACGCTACAACATTTAGAGCAGGACATGCAAGTAGCGCTTGCGCTACAGCCCCCTCACATCTCTATTTACCACTTGACCATTGAGCCGAACACCTACTTTGCCAAGTTCCCACCGGTGATTCCAGAAGAAGACCTGGCTTATGACATGCTAGACAAAATCACGGACATGACTGGCACCGCAGGCCTGTCGCGTTACGAGGTGTCCGCCTTTGCCAAGCCCGGACACCGCTGCTTTCACAACACCAACTACTGGCAGTTTGGCGACTATTTGGGCATTGGCGCGGGCGCTCACAGCAAGCTGAGTTTTGCGCACCGTGTGGTCAGGCAAGTGCGCGTGCGCGAGCCGAAGTTGTACATGGAAAAAGCACTGAGCGGCAATGCTGTGACAACGGACACCGAAGTCACCAGGGCCGACCTGCCCTTCGAGTTCATGCTCAACGCGCTGCGGCTTAAAGACGGTTTCAAGCTGCAAGACTTTGTGGATAAAACAGGCTTGCCATTCACGGCCATTGCCAAGGGACTGGACGAAGCAGAGCGCAAGGGCTTGATTGAGCGGGACTTTGTGAATGTCAAACCAACCGTACGAGGCTTTGATTTTTTAAACGACTTGCAACAGCTTTTCTTGGCTTGATGCAATGGAGATGCCCGGCGTTATTTTATTGGTAGTCAGCGCCTCAATTAGTTTTGCCATCGGCAGAACCGTTGTGTACTTTCACAACAAAAAGAAGGCTGAAACGCTACTGAAAATACAGCAAAAAACCGCTCAAGCGCTGCGTGATGCACCGCCGGGGCCTGAGCCGACTAACAAAAGCAAACGCAAGCGGCTCGCACGGCAGAGCCGCTGACGTTTCCGGGGGCTTAACGCGGTTTTTTATCCGCTTCGCTTGCGCGATACGCGTCATGCAAATGAACCGGCTTAGCTGAGCGTTTGCGCATCCAGATGTTCAAAAATTCCACACCCAGTGAAAACGCCATGGCAAAGTAAACGTAGCCCTTGGGGACATGATGGCCAAACCCCTCAGCCACCAGCACCACGCCCACCACCACCAAAAAAGCCAGCGCTAGCATTTTTATGGTCGGGTGGTCAGAGACGAAGCGGCCAATCGCGGATGCAAACAACATCATCAAGCCGACTGACACCACCACCGCGGCGACCATGACCGCTAGCTCATCGACCATGCCGACAGCGGTGATGATGGAGTCAAGTGAAAAAACGATGTCAATCACCATGATTTGCAAAATAACCGCCGTAAATGTGGCCTTGACCGCACTGGCCGTTTGCGCCTCTTCGCCCTCAAGCGACTGATGGATCTCACCGGTGCTTTTCCAAATTAAAAACAAACCCCCCGCAATCAAAATCAAATCTCGACCAGATATCGCCTTGCCAAAGACGGTAAAAAACGGTTCGGTCAAGCCAACCAACCAGGACAAAATAAACAGCAGCCCGATGCGCATGAACATGGCCATGAACAGGCCAATTCTTCGGGCGACTTCTTGTTGAGCCCTGGGCAGCTTGTCTACCAAAATTGAGATAAAAATGATGTTGTCAATTCCCAGCACCAACTCAAGCAAGGTCAAGGTGGCGAACGCAATCCAGATTTGCGGGTTTTGCAGCAGCTCAATCATGATTTTTCTTTCCAGGTTTAGCAAATGTCCGGTCATGGTAACCAACACCATTACCGACCGAATCAATAAAGTTCATGAACGCCAAGAATAAAAACTGTGGGCTAGCAGCTTATTGTTTAGGCACGCGAGTAACGCAGCTTTCTCAGCGGTAAGCCCAAAAAATACTTTCTGAGATATTCAAATCTGGCACCCAACGAAAACCTGTAAGACACGTCGGCTGGCACGTACCAGCTGTTGAGTCCGGTGCGCATGAGCAACTGGTAGTTGTTCAATTGCATCAAATGGTGTTTTTTTAAATGCGTGACATGGTCTTCAATCAAGACAAGGCGCGGCTGCCACATTGCAAAACTAAAGCCAGAAAGCGCTACCAACTCGTGGCCTTCAATGTCAATGGACAGCAATTCAAAGCCAACCGGTGCCTTTTGGTCGCGCAAAATCGTGTCCAGAGTTTCGCACTGCACTGCTACGGTAGAGCGTACCACCGCACCGAGTGCGATCGGCTTGTCCTCCAGCGTGGAATGGGGGCCTGCGCGATTGAGCAGCAGTTGCTTGCCAGCGTTGTCGGGGCTGGAGCAAGCCATTTCAACCACCGTGCCTGTACGGGTTTTTCTCAAAAGCTCACAACAGTCGGGATCTGGTTCAATCAACAAACCTGTCCAGCCCAGCGCCTCCAGATGCTGCGACTGTGAGTCCAGCACCGGGTCGTTGGCACCCACATCGACGTAGTAACCTGTGCGACCACCGAAAAAAGCCCGCACGAGCTGTTGTTCAACCGCAGGTTCATTGCTAAATTGTTGGATGTGGCGGGTATCGAAGTCGGCGCGGCTTTGCATGGCGTTTGGGCTAGTCAAGGTGCTTGGATTATCAACTTCCTGTCAGCCTATCCATTGGCAATGGCTCCACGCACTGCGCTTAGCTGGCGTCGTGACACGGCCAGCAGCTCGTCTATGCCATTTAAGCGCACCGCCCAACCCTCGCCGTCTCCTTCGCCCTCGCCCTCGCCTGCGTCATAGTGCTTGACCAGTGCCCGCACGGCGCGCCGGGCAATCAAGGCATTGCGGTGAATCCGCACCAGATGCTCAGCGTACTTTTCTTCCAGCTCACTGAGCGCGCCGTCAAGAATGTAGCTGTGCTTGGCAGTGCGAACGGTGATGTACTTCAGTTCTGCCTTGAGGTACAGCACCTCCGCCAGCGGCACACGCTCGGTTCGGCCGCGGTCTTGAATGATCAAAACTTCCCCGCTTAAATCAGGCTGTAGCCCTTTATTTAATTGCGCTAGCCGCTCTGCTTTTTGTAGTGCTTGTTGCAGGCGCTCTAGCCGAACGGGTTTGGTCAGGTAGTCCACAGCCGCTACTTCAAAGGCCTGCACCGCGTGTTCGGCATGCGCCGTGACAAACACCACCGCTGGTGGCTGGGCCATGCTGGCAAAGGTTTGCGCCAGTTGCACGCCGCTTATGCCGGGCATGCGAACATCAAGCAACACCACATCAATGGCGAGTTGCTTGATAGCTGTTAGGGCCTGCTCGGCGTTGGCGGCCTCGGCCAATACTTCGGCGGCAGGGGCATGGCAATCGGCCAGCAAGACACGCAACCGCGATCTCGCCAGCGCCTCGTCGTCGACAAGCAGCACGCGCAGTTTCATAACATCAGCCTCACGCAGGTAGCTCCAATCTGACCTGAAAAACACCGTCTTGGTATAACGTTTGAAAGCGCGCCTGCACATCGTGCAGCAGCAGCAGACGCTCGCGCACATTGGCCAACGCCAAACCGTTGCCCCGCTCGCCTACACCTGCAGGCGTGGTGTTGCTGACTTTGACCACCACCACACTGCCCCGGCGTTCAGTTGAAATTTTGACCTCTGCACCGCTTGGGCTAGGCTCAACACCGTGTTTGACGGCGTTTTCAACCAGCGGCTGCAGCAACAAAGGCGGCAGCCGCGCCTGCGCTGCCTTCGGGTCCAGGTGCCAGCTGATTTGCAGCCGCTCGCCAAAGCGAACGGCTTCAATCGCCAGGTAACGCTGGGCCAGCGTGATCTCTTGCGCCAGCGTGACGGACTCGGCCGGGTCAGCCAGTGCGCTACGAAACAGCTCGCTCAGGTCTTCAAGCACCGCTTCGGCCTTCAATGGCTCGGCCCGCACCAGGGCAATGGCGCTGTTTAAGGTGTTGAACAAAAAATGCGGCCGAATCCGTGATTGCAGCTCGGCCAGCCGGGCGGTTGTGGCAGCAGGCGTTCGCGCCCGAGCTCGCCAATAAAGCCCGGCCAGCAACATGCCGGACATCAATGCACCAGCCGCCGCGCTGGCAAACCATGGCGCGGGCTGGAGCGTGCCTAAAAAACTCAGCAAGCCGCAGCCGTACAGGCCAGCCACGGCGCCCAGAACAATGCCCGCCAGCCATTGCCCGGCCGGTTTAAGCCGAGTCAAACGCACTTTCAGTGCACAAGCGGCAATCAACCACGCCAGCGTGGCGGGCAGCACACCGCCAGTCAGCAGCGAAAAGCGCAACAACCAGTCAAGCGGATGGCTGGCCACAAACATCGCCCCAATCCCCACCACCGCTTGCACAAACAACACCGCCCGCAGCACCACGCCGACGTGGCAGGCGTCAAACATGCTCGGGCGAACGGGCGCAGATGCGAGCCCGGCATCGGCCTGCGTTGGCACGCCTAGCAAAGTGGATTCAGCAAATGCAGAGGGAAGAGGCTTCATCAAGGTTTGAAAATCGAGTCAGACCGGCAGGCAGGTAGATAAAATCAAGAAGTTATGAGTATTGCACTGCCAGCCAGTGCAAACAACCCCATCGCGCCCGCCAGTGCGCCGAAGAAAGCCAAAATTGAACCAATTCGATAAAAAATCCCAGGCCTGGTCGGCTCTGTTCTCCGAACCCATGAGCGATTTAGTCAAACGCTACACGTCCAGTGTGTTTTTTGACAAGCGCCTGTGGCAGGTCGACATTCAGGGCTCGCTCGCCCATGCCGACATGCTGGCTGCGCAAGGCATCATCAACGCGGCTGACCATGCGTCCATCAAAACCGGAATGGCTGAAATCACCGCTGAGATTGAGTCAGGTCGGTTTGAATGGAAGCTTGATCTGGAAGACGTGCACCTCAACATTGAAGCCCGCCTGACCGCGCTGGTGGGCGATGCGGGCAAACGCCTGCACACGGGTCGCTCACGCAACGATCAGGTAGCCACCGACGTACGGCTGTGGCTGCGGGGTGAAATTGATTTGATTGCCGCGCTACTGACCGATCTGCAAAAAGCACTGGTAGACATTGCTGATAAAAATGTTGACGTTGTCTTGCCTGGTTTTACCCATCTGCAAGTGGCCCAACCAGTCAGCTTTGGCCACCACATGCTGGCTTATGTGGAGATGTTTGCGCGTGACGTGGCGCGCATGGCTGACGTGCGTAAACGCGTTAATTTTCTGCCGCTGGGCGCTGCCGCGTTGGCAGGTACCAGCTATCCGCTGGATCGCGAGCACGTGGCTAAGTCACTGGGCATGGTCGATGCAAACGGTGCGCCTTGCGTATGCCAAAACTCACTTGACGCCGTTAGCGACCGTGACTTCTGTATTGAATTTACCGCCGCTGCATCCATAGCCATGGTGCACATCAGCCGGATGAGCGAGGAGCTGATTTTGTGGATGAGCCAAAACTTTGGCTTTATCCACATACCGGACCGCTTTACCACCGGCTCGTCCATCATGCCGCAGAAAAAAAACCCCGACGTACCCGAGCTGGCACGCGGCAAAACCGGGCGTGTGGTGGGCCACCTGATGGGCTTGATTACTTTGATGAAAGGCCAGCCCCTGGCTTACAACAAGGACAACCAGGAAGACAAGGAGCCGCTGTTTGACACGGTTGACACGCTCAAAGACACGCTGCGCATTTTTGCTGAAATGGTGGCTGGCATCACCGTCAAACCCGAAGCGATGGAGCAGGCCGCCCTGCGCGGCTACGCCACCGCAACCGACCTGGCCGATTACATGGTGAAAAAGGGCTTGCCATTTCGGGACGCGCATGAAGCCGTTGCCCACGCTGTGAAAGCCGCCATGTCGCACAACGTCGATTTGTCCGAGCTGCCGCTGGAGGTGCTGCAAGGATTCAACTCGAAAATTGAGAAAGATGTGTACGAGTGCCTGAGTCTGCGCGGCTCGCTAAATGCGCGAAATACGCTGGGCGGCACAGCGCCAGTGCAGGTGCGGAGCCAAATTGCGCGCCATCGGGTCAGGCTTAATAAATAAGCCAACTGTCATCAGCGGCTGCGGCCTAATTCCATTGTCCAGTACAGGCGATAGTCAGCAGCATCGTTGCGCACGCAGGCAACCGCGACGTCGCGAAAGCTAGGATTCATCAGATTTTGGCAATGCCCGGGGCTGCTGATCCAGCCATTCATGGCCTGCTCAACGGTGCGCTGGCCAGCGGCGATGTTTTCACCATAACTTGACCAGTTGTAGCCAGCTGCGGTGATTCTCTGACCAGCAGTGCGGCCGTCTTGGCTGGTGTGCGAAAAGTAATTTTTTTGCGCCATGTCGGCGGAATGCCCCTTTGCTGCCAGCACCAAAGTGTTGTTCCACACCAAAGCTGACGTACCAGCAAAGGCTGTTGTGCCGCAAACAGCTCCTGACGCTCGCAGCGTATTGATACGCTGCATCACTTCGGCCTCAATCCCGGCAGCACCATTCAAACCGCAGCTGCCGTCGACGCCAGAGCTCACAGCCGTTGCCGGTGCAGTTGCCGGTGCAGTTGGTAATGCAACAGGTGCGGCGCTGGTCGTTGCATCGGATGCTGCGGTGGCCACAGGAACCGGCAGCGCCGCTACGGGCGCGCCGGGCAAGGTGCTGGCAACTGCCGGGGGAATAGCCGTATCGCTACCACCACCACCACCGCATGACGCCAAGCTCCAGCAAACGGCCACTATCAACACGCTACAGACTGGTAGACGTTTTAGATTTTTACAGGTCATCTTGTGTGTCTTTAAAAACGTTAATTGTCCCGCACAACACCTGATGTTTGCCCCCGGTTTTGTAACGGGACGTCAACTGAATTGAGCTACTCTTGGGCTTGAGCAAATGGAGAAATCACCGTGGCTTCAATCATTGTAAAAATTATCGCTGCCGCCGCCGCTACTGTTGCTCTGCAAGTCCAGGCATTGCAGATCGTCAGCCTCAGCCCCCAAGGCGAAACATCACGAATACGTCAAGTGGTAGCCAAGTTTGATGAATCGGCTGTCAATTTTGGCGACCCGAAAGCGCCCGCGCCGCTTAGTTTGAGTTGCAGTGACGCACAAGCTACCAAAGGCAGCAGTCGCTGGATCAGTGACCGCGAATGGACGTTTGAATTTGAAAATGACTTGCCGCCTGGTGTCAGCTGTGCGGTGCAAGTTCGCACGGGTATTAAATCGGCTTCAGGCGCAGTATTTACGGGCGCTAGCAGCTATAGGTTTAATAGCGGTGGGCCGTTTGTTAAAAATTTGCAGCCAGGCACGAATGAGCGGATAGACGAAGAGCAGTATTTTCTACTTCAGCTCAGCGGTGCTGCCACACTCAAAAGCATTCAAGACAATATGGGGTGCAATGTTGAAGGCTTGGGCGAGCGGGTTCCCGTCAAACTGATTGAGGGAAACCAGCGCGATGCAATCTTAAAGTCGCAAGGCTTGGAGAAAGCAGCCGCTCTTGATCCTTTGAAGTTTGTCACCCTGGCCTGCAATCGCCGCCTTACGCCTGCCAGCAAAATGCAGCTGGTCTACGGCAAAGGCGTCAGCACCCCGAGCGGCACACCTAATTCGGTTGAAAAACGCTACAACTTTCAGGTGCGCGAACCGTTTGCTGCAAGCTTTAACTGCGAGCGCGAAAACGCCCAGTCAGCCTGCTTGCCAATAAGACCCATGAGCCTGAACTTCAACGCACCCGTAGCGCGAAAGCTGGCCGAGGCGATTCGTTTGACGGGCGGCAAAGACACACTCAAGCCGACGTTTGACGGTGAAGGTGATGCAGCAGACGTGGTGAGCAGCATCACTTTTAAACCGCTGTTCAATGAATCGACGCGCTACGTTTTAGAGCTACCCAAAGACTTTAAGGACGCATCAGGCCGCACGCTGCGCAACTTTGATAGCTTTCCGCTAAAAGTAGCGACTGGCGCGATGCCGCCGCTGGCCAAATTTGCTGCCGCGCCGTTTGGCATTGTGGAGCGCTATGCCGAAAATGACGGCAAGCCGGGTTTTATGGCGCTGCTGCCAGTGACACTGCGTAACGTTGAAGCAGCGCTAAAAGTTAAAGGCCTTGCACCGGGCAAAGTAAGCGGGCTACAACCTAAAACCGATGGCGACATCATTGCCTGGTTTCGTAAAGTGCAGCGCTATGACGAGTATGAAGTGCCTCGCAAGGAAGTTGTCGGCGATGTCAAAGGTGCCTTACCCAAAGTCCTTGAAAAGCGCGACAAAGACACCGTTCAATCGCGGACGGTGTCGCTGCTGCAAGGCCAGCCGGGGGTGACGACGTTGGATTTACCAAAGCCGGTCAGCACCGACCCGCGGCCGTTTGAGGTGGTGGGGATTCCGCTGATGCCAGGGTTTCACGTCGTTGAAATTGCATCACCAAAATTAGGCGGCTCGTTGTTAGATGAGCGCTATGGCACAAACCGAATCATGTACGTGCGCACATCAGCACTGGTGACCAACCTGGCGGTGCATTTCAAACTCGGCCGTGAAAATGCGATGGCCTGGGTGACCACGCTAGACAAAGGTGCGGTGGTGGCCAACGCCCAAGTGGCAGTGTCTGATTGCAATGGCAAGCAACTTGCAAAGGCCGCTACCAATGCGCAGGGTATTGCCAACTTCGCGGGCTTGCCCCCGGAACCGACGCAATGCAATGGTGCTGGCGGCAATGCTTACTTTGTTAGCGCGCGTGCGCAAGATGACTTAGCCTTCACCTGGAGCGACTGGCACAAGGGCATTGAGCCGTGGCGCTTTAACGTGCCGACCAGCCGGGAAGCCAAGCCCAATGAACGCATGCACACCATTTTTGACCGCACGCTTTTCAAGGCTGGCGAAACGGTGTCGATGAAGCATATTTTGCGCACCGAGACATCGCAGGGCTTTGGCCTGGCAGCGTCGCAGCCCGCGACGCTGATGGTGACCCACATCGGCAGTGGCCAGCAGTACACCCAGCCCATCGCCTGGCGCAAAACAGCCACTGGCGGGCAAAGCGCTGAAAACACCTTTGCCATACCGCCAGCCGCCAAGCTGGGCATCTATCAGGTCTACTTGAAGGGGTCTGATAAAGATGACGACAGCCACGCGAGTAGCGGGCAGTTCCGGGTTGAAGAGTTTCGCCTGCCGGTGCTCGAAGGTCGAGTCACGCCTGCTGAGAAAAAAGCACTCATCAATGTCAAAACTGTGCCGACCGACGTACAAATCAATTACGTCGCAGGCGGCGGCGCTGTGAATTTGCCCGTGCGTGTGTCGGCCCTGGTGCGCGGTAAATATTTGAACTACAGCGACTACGACGACTTCAGCTTTTCACCGCCGCGCGGAAAGCAGGCTGGCAACGCACAAGGCGAAGAAGAAGCAACAGCCAGCCAGGATCAACGCGTGATTGCCGACAAGCTGCCGCTAACGCTGGATAAAAACGGCGCAGACAAAGTGACCATCGAAGGCGTACCCACGGCCAAACAACCGCAAGAGCTGCTGCTAGAAGCCACCTACGCAGACCCGAATGGCGAAGTGCAAACCATTCGCAGTGTGAACACACTGTGGCCTGCTGGCGTGGTGGCGGGCATCAAGACCGAAGGTTGGGTGTCCAGCAGTCAAAAGATCAAGTTTCAGGCCCTGGCGCTTGATTTGACTGGCAAAGCTGCTACTGATATTGCACTAGAGGTCAAAGCAGTAGCCCGCATCGTCACCACCAGCCGCAAGCGCATGGTCGGCGGCTTTTACACCTATGACAACAAAACCGAGACCAAAGATTTAGGCCAAGTGTGCAGTGGCAAAAGCGATGCACGCGGGCTGCTGCTGTGTGAAACCAAGCTTGCAGATTCGAATTTGGCGGGTGAGGTAGAGCTCATCGTGACCGCCAAAGACACGGACGGCAACACCATACAAGCGGCCAGCTCGGTGTACGTAACCAAGCAGGGCGAGCTGTGGTTTGGCGGCGAAAACCACGACCGCATGGACGTGCTGCCGGAAAAGAAAAGCTATCAGCCGGGCGACGTGGCCAAGTTCCAGGTGCGCATGCCTTTCAGGTTTGCGACGGCGCTGGTCGCTGTTGAGCGAGAAGGCATCATTGACACGCAGGTGCTGCAGCTCAATGGGCAAGATCCGACCATCAGTTTGAAAATCAAAGACGGCTGGGGCCCGAACGTGTACGTGAGTGTGCTGGCGCTGCGTGGCCGCCTGCGTGAAGTGCCTTGGTACAGCTTTTTTACCTGGGGGTTTAAGGCGCCCAAAGAATGGTGGACATCGTTTTGGTACGAAGGCCGCGAATATGTTGCCCCGACTGCGCTGGTGGATTTGAGCAAGCCTGCTTTCAGGCTGGGGCTGGCTGAAATTCGCGTCGGTACCAAAGCGCACCAGCTAGACGTACAAGTCAAAACCGACAAAGAAAGCTACGCCGTGCGCAGCCAGGCCAAGGTCACGATTCAAGTCAAGCTGCCCACCGGCCAGCCCGCCGCCAACGCCGAGGTAGCGCTGGCCGCCGTTGACCAAGCCCTGCTGGAGCTGATGCCCAACACATCGTGGGGCTTGCTAGACGCAATGCTGCAGCGCCGCAGCTGGGGTGTTGAAACCTCGACCGCGCAAATGGAAATCATTGGCCGCAGGCACTACGGCCGCAAGGCCGTGGCAGCGGGCGGCGGCGGTGGCCGCAGCGGCACGCGCGAGCTGCTCGACACACTGCTGTTGTGGAACCCACGCGTGCAGCTCGATGCGCAAGGCCAGGCGGTGGTGACTGTGCCACTCAACGATGCGTTGACCACGTTCAAAATTGTGGCGGTGGCCGATGCTGCCACAGGCTTGTTTGGCACTGGGCAAACGTCAATTAAAGCCACACAAGATTTACAAATCATCAGCGGCTTGCCGCCGCTGGTGCGCGAGGACGATCAGTTCCGGGCACAAATCACGCTGCGCAACACGACCAAGGCAGCGATGAAAGTCGACGTTGCGCCGCGTGCCACGCTGCTGGAGCTCAAGCCGCAAACGGTTGACATCCCGGCTGGCGAAGCCCGTGAAGTCGCGTGGATGGTGACGGCACCGGCGCAACTCGCTTTCACGCGGCAAGAAGCAATTTTGTGGGAGATTGAAGCCAAAGACACGATAAGTGGCGCGCGCGATGGGCTGAAAGCCCGCCAACGCGTGATCCCGGCTGTGCCACTCACGGTGCAGCAAGCCACTCTGGTTCAGGTTGATGGTTCGTTCAATCTGGACGTGAACCAGCCCGCCGATGCCTTGCCGGGACGGGGTGGCCTCAAGATGTCGCTACAACCCAAGCTGGGAGGCTCGGGCGACGGGGGCATGGACGGCGTGCGCGACTGGTTTGCGGCCTATCCGTTTGCATGTCTGGAACAAAAAACCAGCAAATCAGTCGGCCTTCGTGATGGCAAGCTATGGCAATCGGTGGTTGGGCAAATTCCCGGATATCTTGACACTGATGGCCTGGCCAATTACTTTCCGCCACGTGATGGCGAGGCCGCTCGCGGCAGCGATGCGCTGACAGCCTACCTGCTGGCCGCCACGCATGAGGCCGCAAGCATCAACCCAGCGTTTGCTCTACCTGACGACGTGCGTGCGCCAATGGAACGCGGCTTGATCGCGTTTGTAGAAGGCAAAATTCAGCGCGAATTCTGGTCGCCCCGCAAAGACCTGGACGTGCGCAAACTGGCTGCGCTTGAAGCCCTGTCGCGTTACGGCAAAGCCCAAGGTCGCATGTTGGGCAGCATCACGATTGCGCCGAACCAATGGCCGACCAGCGCGGTGATTGACTGGTTGCAAATTTTGAAACGTGTGAGCGACGTCCCGAAGCGTGACGAGCGCATCGCCCAAGCGAATCAGGTTTTGAAATCACGCCTGTCGTACCAAGGCACCAAAGTTATCTTCAGCACTGAAAAAGACGACTACTGGTGGTGGCTGATGGTCAACGGCGATGTCAACACTGCGCGTCTGATGCTGGCGGTGATGGATGACCCTGCGTGGAAAGACGACATGGGCCGCTTGGCGAATGGGTTTATCTCACGTCAGCAAAAAGGCGCGTGGCTTACTACTACCGCTAATTTATGGGGCGGCCTGGCGCTCGACAAGTTCTCTGCCAAGTTTGAAGCAACGCCCGTTGCCGGCGTGACCAAAGCGGCGTTGGCGGCAGCGACTGCGCAAGTCGATTGGGCCAAGGTTGAACGGATTAAAACGTCTGATGCTTTGGCAAGCGACAAGGGCGCACCCATGCAAACAACGATGTTTGGCGCGCCAGCATCACCCGGCTCCATTAGTAACAACAGCATGTTCTTGCCATGGTCCAAAACAGGCAAAGACGCGCTGAGCATCACGCACACGGGCACGGGAAAACCGTGGCTGACGCTGCAGTCGCTTGCCGCAGTGCAACTGAAAGAACCTTTCAACGCGGGCTACCAAATCAAGAAAACCATAGAACCGGTAGAGCAAGCGGTGAAAGGCATTTACACCCGTGGCGACGTGGTGCGCATCACGCTAGAGGTCAATGCATCAGCCGACATGACCTGGGTCGCGATTACTGACCCGATACCCGGCGGTGCAACCATTTTGGGCAGCGGCTTGGGCAGAGATTCAGAAATCGCCACCAAGGGCGAGAAGAAGACCGGCAGCGGCTGGCCAGCATTCGAAGAACGCAGCTTCGAAGCCTTTCGCAGTTACTACGAATATTTACCTAAAGGCGTGGTCAAGATGCAATACACCGTGCGCCTGAACAACGTCGGCGACTTTGCACTACCGCCCAGCCGGGTCGAGGCGATGTACGCGCCAGAAATGTTTGGCGAAGCGCCGAATGCGCGGGTGAGTGTTAAGTGAAGGGTGGAAGCGGTGAAGTGAACGAATCAAATAACAAGAGGCAAGCCGTGCTGCGAATCAGTCCAAGAAGCTGTTTATTTTGGGCGGCAGGTCTGCTTTCTTTTTTCTCAATGTTGCTGTCTGATGCTTGTAGCCCCAAGAACGGATATCAGTTTTTAGGTGGCGTGTTTTTGAGTGCACTAATTTTGTTATGCGCTTGGGAAAGCCATGTTTATGAGATTCGCAATGTTAAAGAGAACAGATCGACGCGTATCAAATTTATATTTAAGCGTGCATTCTTTACTCTCGTCTGCACGCTTGGTATTGCGGCTCTTGGCGCCGTCGCGGCGTCCGCTTTTGTACCTGCATACCAGTGCTATACCGATCGATC
>JAYWFR010000038.1:0-2505 GCA_043778695.1 Polaromonas sp.
GCCAAGTTGCCCAATGTTTTGCTTAATTCAGTCCCATTGAGTCCCGCCATACCGACTGCAAAACTGAGCGGCTTGGCCTGTAGCCATTTGCGCACAGCACTCGGCTGATCAACTGCCAAGCCCAACACTTGCCAGCCGTTACTTTTTTGCTGCTGATAAAACGCATCGAGCAAAGGTAACTCTTCAACACACGGCGGACACCATGTGGCCCAGAAATTTAGCAGCAAGGGCTTGCCCCGAAAGCTGCTCATGGCTTGCGGCAGACCGTCCGGCGTGTCAAAGCTAAGCGCCCAGAGTGCATCTTGCGCGGCGTTGGCTTGGCTGGACGTCAACTTTTGCGGCTCGTGCTTAAACCACGCCGCCCCCGCTCCAGCCAAACCAGCCACTGCAGCCGCGCCCGCATAAAGTAAATTTCTACGATCCATACATCAGACTTTAGCGTCTTTTACCAGCTTGTCGACCGAGCCCAGATCGCCACGCGGCTTTCGGCCTTTGTCGTCAGGTTTTAGCGCACCCCGCAAATCATCGTGGTCGTACACCATCAAATGTACGCCGATGTTTTCCTGCAATGGTCTGCAAAGGCTGCTCAAACTCAACGCCTCTACCTTAGCGCCGGTAAAGCCCGTGACAGTGCGGGGCTCGTAGTCAACGTTGTGCTCAATCAGCGCAATTTCAGCTGATTTCGGGTCGTCACAAAACAGCTGTATGTAAATGTCCGACAGCCGGGTCGCGGTGCCATGCCACACCGCGCCAGCCAAATACGGCCTGAAATCGGCCATGCGCTGCATCCAGACCAAGGCCAGTTCACGCAGCGCCGCCAGCTCAATGGGCTGCGTGTCGGCACAAAACACAGAAATATACTCAATAACGGCATCTTCTACCTCGCCGTTGTCGGGCAGCACGGCCTTGCCCGACAAACCCATTTGCTTGGCCGCGCGACGCTTGGCAGGCCCGTATTCAAGGCCTTCTTCGACCACCAAGGAGGCGGCAGCGGCGGCGATTTCGAATGTCAAGGATTGCACAGGTGATTCAGCATGAAACTAAAAGAAACGCCACTTTAGCCCACAGTGTGCGCTGTAAAGCATGTGATAAGCATGTCAAAAGCACCACGGCTATCATCTGCTATTAATTAAATAGCTGTTGGCGCATATGATCATTGGGCTACAAGCTAATTTATCTAAAAAAACTACCCCCACACCACCGAGCGCATGGACACTGAGGCCAACTGAAAGCTGGTGTTAAAAAACCGCATCGGCTCGGTCGCGTCAACCGCGCCTGCAGCATATAGCAGCGGCAGATAGTGTTCATGCGTCGGGTGCGCCATTTTGGCCAGGCTGCCTAGCCTTAAGAAATTTTGTAATGCGCCCAGGTTGCCTTGTTGAATATGGCCACCCGTGGTTTGGTCAAACTCCAGCGCCCAGTCATAGGCCTGGTTTGCAGACGCACCACGCTGCATTTGCTGCAAGTTGTGCACGATATTGCCACTGCCAACAATCAGCACGCCGCGCTCACGCAAGGCTTTGAGCTGCTGGGCTAGGGCGTAGTGCTCCTCTGGCGCGCGGCTGTAATCCATGCTGAGCTGAATAACTGGAATGTCCGCCTCTGGGAACATCGGTTTTAAAACGCCCCAAGTCCCGTGATCCAAGCCCCATTGGTCGGTGTCCAGCGCCAGCGGCTGCGAGCCTCGCTGCCTAATTAGCTGGCTGATGGCGTGCGCTGCTGGCACATCACCCAGCGCAGGGTATTGCTGGTCAAAAAGCTCTTGCGGAAAGCCGCCAAAGTCGTGAATGGTTTTGGGCTGCGCCATAGCGGTCAGCTGCCAGCCTTCACCCTTGTCGCCCGTCAGCCAGTGGGCCGAAATGCACAAAATCAGCTGCGGCCTAGCAAGCCTTGACCCAAACTCTGCACCCAGCGCCTGCCAGCTTTTGTAGTAATCATTCCCCGGCAGCGCATTCATGGGGCTGCCGTGGCCTAAAAACATAACGGGCATGCGGTCAGATTTTTTCAGCGAGGCAATGCGGTCAAGCACCACAGGGTCGATATAAGTTTGCATGTTTTGTCCGTTTTTATTTACACTTGGCGTTGTCAACTTAATTTGTCAACACATTCATGCGTCTGTTAATTGGGTAAATCAGTCCAATTTGCAAGCGCATAAATGCACTTTTACCGATGCTTGCCTGTTAGCATTGCTGCACTGCACCATAGTCATTAATTAAAAGGTTTGTCCCATGCTTTACCAAGTTTACGAAACCCAGCGTACCCTGATGGAGCCTTTCGTTGACTTTGCGCAAGCCGCCGCCAAAATGTACGGCAGCACAACGGGGCCATTAGCGCAAAACCCATTTATGCAGCGGGTTGCAGCGGGCTACGGGCTGATTTACCGGTTGGGCAAGGACTACGAAAAACCGACCTTTGGCATTCAAACCATCACCGATGGCGAGGTTGACATTGCTATTCACGAGCGGATTGAAGTGGACAAGCCGTTTTGTGAATTGCGCCGCTTCA
>JAYWFR010000039.1:0-33814 GCA_043778695.1 Polaromonas sp.
TGCGCTGACCAAGCTCAACAGCAAGGGCGTGCCCGCCAATGCGCTGTGGCTGACCAACATCATGGTGCAGACTTTTTTGGTGCTGACGCTGGTGTCCAAGGCGTCGTATCTGGCGCTGATCTCGCTGTCAACCGCCATGATCTTGGTGCCGTATCTTTTTAGTGCAGTTTATGGCTTAAAAGTGGCGCTGGCCCAGACAAATAGGGCGCAAGCAGCTCCTTTAAATATAGCAAACGGGCGCTTCGCCAAACCGATCACTGCGTTAGCATCTAGCTACTGCCTGTGGCTGCTGTATGCGGCGGGGCCCAAATACCTGCTGCTCAGTGCGCTGCTGTATGCGCCGGGGGCAGGCTTGTATTTCTGGGCCAAGCACCAGCGCCAACAAACAGCCTTTACCAAAACGGAATGGGCAATTTTGGCGGTGCTGGTCGGTTTGGCTACCCTTGCCGCCTACCAATTGGCCAGCAAGCAAATCACTATCTAGCCGCGTCATGCGTCTGCTTTGGCCCGAAACGTTTTCACCTCTTTTAAAGGACAGACTCGCCATGAATAGCCTGGATTCAGACCGCAACACTACAGCGCTTTTAAGCAAGTCAGACGCTACCCCGCAGGCCCAGCACACGCCGCGTGGGCTTTATTCTGAAGTCGGTAAGCTGCGCAAAGTGTTGGTTTGCAGGCCAGGCTTGGCACAAAAACGCCTAACGCCCGCCAACTGCCGCGACTTGCTGTTTGACGACGTTATTTGGGTAGCCCAGGCGCGTACTGACCATGATGCTTTCACCAGTGTTTTGGTCGAGCGCGGTATTGAAGTGCTGGAGATGCACGACTTGCTGGCTGAAACCCTCAGCGATGTCAAAGCGCGCTCTTGGTTGCTTGACCGAAAATTGGGAACAAACTTTGTAGATGCCGAGTTGGCGCAATTCCTGCGGCCGTGGCTAGATGCTATGGTTCCCGTTCAGCTCGCCGCGTATTTGATAGGCGGCATTGCCAAGGCCGATGTGCCGTTTGACACGCACGGCCTGCAGGCGCAGTTCAGCGCGCCTGCTGACTTGCTGACAGCGCCTTTACCCAATACCTTGTTTACCCGCGACAGCAGTTGCTGGTTAGGCTCCGGCGTGGTGCTGTGCAACATGTTTTGGCCCGCTCGCCAGCAAGAAACGTTGTTGATGACGGCCATTTACCGCTTTCACCCGCACTTCAAAGGTGCAGCAACCGGGCTGGTAGATGCCAAGCACGGCACGCCGCCGCAAGAGTGGTGGGGCGACCCGGACGAGCCCCATGGCCTGGCGTCGATTGAAGGCGGCGACGTGATGCCGATAGGCAACGGCGCGGTGTTGATTGGCATGGGAGAGCGCACCTCGCCGCAGGGTGTGAGCCAGTTGGCTCGTAGTCTGTTTGCTAGCGGTAGCTTCACGCGGGTGCTGGCTGCGCAGTTGCCCAAGTCTCGTGGCGCCATGCACATGGACACCGTGTTTACCTTTTGCCGTGAAGACCTGGTCACTGTTTTCCCCGAAGTAACTGATGGCATTCGCACCCACAGCTTGCGCCCTGGAAAGCTTGACGGAAGTCTGGATGTGCGGCTTGAATCCAAACCGTTTTTAGAAGTGGTGGCCGAGGCGCTCAACCTGCCCAAGCTGCATATTGTGGCCACTGGCGGCGATGCGTATGAGGCCGAACGCGAGCAGTGGGACGACGGCAACAACCTGCTGGCCATTGCCCCCGGCGTGGTCCTGGCCTACAACCGCAACACCTACACCAACACGTTGCTTCGCAAGGCTGGCATTGAAGTCATCACCATTCCCGGCAGCGAGTTGGGGCGAGGGCGGGGCGGCAGCCACTGCATGACCTGCCCAATTGAGCGTGACCCCATCTAAATTCAGGATTCGAAAATGAGCTTTAATCTTCGCAACCGCAGCCTGCTGGACCTGAAAGATTTTTCTCCGCGCGATATTCGGTTTTTGCTGGATTTGGCGCAAGAGCTCAAGCGCTCTAAATACGCGGGTAACGAATACCCGCGCTTGAAGGGTAAAAACATTGCGCTGATTTTTGAAAAAGCATCGACCCGCACCCGCTGCTCATTTGAAGTTGCAGTCCATGACCAAGGCGGGCATGTGACGTTCATTGATTCGGCCACGTCGCAAATGGGGCACAAAGAATCGCTTAAAGACACCGCGCGGGTACTGGGCCGGTTGTTTGACGGGATTGAATACCGGGGCTTTCATCAAACTGTTGTGGAAGACCTGGCCAGATATTCACACGTGCCGGTATGGAACGGCCTGACTGACGAGGCGCACCCCACGCAAATTTTGGCTGACCTGCTCACCATGCAAGAGTTTGGTGAAAAGCCGCTGCATGAGTTGTCTTTATGCTACCTGGGTGACGCCAGCTTCAACATGGGTTGCTCTTTGCTGGTGGGCGCAACGCAAATGGGCATGGACGTGCGCATTGCGTCGCCCAAAGCGCTGCAGCCGCCTGCTGAATTGGTAGCCGAGATGCGCACACTGGCTAAAACCACGGGTGCCAAAATCACGCTTGAAGTTGACCCGCTTAAAGCAGTTCTAGGGGCCGACTTTTTATACACCGATGTCTGGGTGTCGATGGGCGAGGTTGAAAGCATCTGGAAAAAACGCATTGCCCAGTTGCTGCCCTACCAGGTAACGACAAAATTGATGCAGGCCAGTGGCAACCCGCGCACCAAGTTTATGCACTGCCTGCCGGCGATTCACAACCTTTACACTGAAGTGGGCCGCGAGATTCATGAAAAGTACGGCTTGAGCGAAATTGAAGTTACCGACGAGGTGTTTGAGTCAGACGCGTCGATTGTGTTCACCCAGGCCGAAAACCGCATGCACACCATCAAGGCGGTGCTGGTCGCTACGCTGGCATGAGAGTGTTGATTGCGCTGGGCGGTAACGCCATGCTCAGGCGGGGCGAAGCCCCGAGCTTTGAGAACCAACTCGCCAACATCAACCGCGCCGCCGAACAGCTGGCCCGTGTTGCGAAAAAGCACGACGTGATTTTGACGCACGGCAACGGTCCGCAGGTCGGGTTGCTGGCACTGCAAGCTGCCGCCTACACGGCCGTGGCTGCGTACCCGCTGGACGTGCTGGGCGCCCAGTCTCAAGGCATGTTGGGGTACTTGCTAGAGCAAGCCCTGGCCAACCTGTTGCCGCCCGAAAAGCAAGTGGTCAGCCTGATCACGCGGGTCGAGGTTGATGCTCTTGATTCCGCACTTGCCCACCCGACCAAACCTATCGGGCCGATGTACACCCAGCAAGAAGCCGAGCGCCTGGCCAAGCAAAACAATTGGGCAGTAGCTGCCGACGGGCCGCCCGAGAAGAACGGTTTCAGGCGTTTGGTGCCTTCACCGCGGCCGCTTCGCGTCTTGAACTTGCAAGCGTTGACATGCCAGGTGGATTCTGGCGGGTTGGTGATTGCAGCGGGCGGAGGCGGCATACCGGTGGTGCGGCACGCTAAAACCCAAGCCATGTCTGGTGTGGAGGCCGTGATTGACAAGGACTTGACGGCTAGCCTGTTGGCCATCGCCCTAAAGGCTGATTGCCTGCTGATCGCCACCGACGTGGAGGCTGTGTTTTTAGATTGGGGCACGCCCAGTCAGCGTGCAATAGGCCGCACAACACCAGCATTTTTGCAAAGCCATATTTTTGCCAGCGGCTCAATGGCGCCCAAGGTAGAGGCGGCTTGCAGCTTCACTTGTCAGAGCAACAAGCGCGCAGTGATCGGTTCGTTAGACCACATTGAGGCGATGTTGACAGGCGACGCGGGCACACAGGTGCTGGTTTGATCCCACTTAGCTTTGATTGAGCTTTTGATGCGCTTGGCGCTCAAGCGTCAATGACGCATGCAATTGCCGCATGGCGTCTACACATTCAAGAATCGTTGTTTTTGTTGCCGCGTGTCGTTCATTGAGCGGCAATTCTGGCGCGTTATCCAGGGCGTTGTCGATGCAGTTTTCAAGGCGTGCCTGAACGGCATGAAACAACTCGTCCCAATCGGCAGGGCTAATGTTGCCATGCCCAGTAGCCTGGGCAATAGCTGATGCAGGGCTGACGGCGGGATCAAGCTGCGTGGCTGGTGTCGGACTGCTCATAAGTTGGGACGCGCCTTTGCTGCGAAACAGGCCAAGCACGGATCGTTCCGTGGGGGCAACGTGAGGTGTGGGCGCGCCAGCTAACTGGATCATGGGGAAGTTCTCTTGTCAAAAACAGATCGAATTGAATGACTGTTAATTTACAAGACGTCATTCTCTTGTGTCTGTGCATTAACGCACATAGTACAGCTTGTAACTAAATTACAGAGTTTTTTGAATTATTGACAAATGCTATTTATTCAATAGCTGCATACGCACATTTTTATTGGGCTACAGGCCTATTCGTAACTAAACAATCGCTTTCATAAGCATTTTGGCCAATTTTTAAGACGAAAGACCTTCCAAAAATATGGCGCGTTGATACAACAATTTTGGACAAGTCTACAGATGGGTCGCCAGCGCACAACTCCCCAAAACAGCACTGCCGTTGTCGACGGTGCCAGATACGGCGCAACGACCTACAGCTGCGTCACTCAAAAACTGCGCCAATCAACAATGCATATTCGCGCCTTGATGAAAATATCTCCACCATGAAATCAACCGCCCCAATACGATGGCTCTGCTAGCGCTTGAGCACAGCCGCGTTGCCTACGCGGCAGACTTTGCGCTGTACGGCATCACCGTCGCGGCCTTGTCCAGCTTGCTGGCGTGGCGGGCACCGGCCGATTCATGGCCAGCGCTCAGCCTGTTGGCGCTGGTTGGTCTGCTGAGCTGGACGCTGATTGAATATCTGCTGCACCGCTTTGTGCTGCATGGCTTGCAGCCTTTCAAGCGCTGGCATGCAGAGCATCATGCCCGTCCCACAGCCTTGATTTGCGCGCCTACGCTGCTCAGCGCAACTCTGTTTTTATTGCTGGTTTTTCTTCCTGCGCTTGGGCTGAGTAATTTGTGGGCAGCTTGCGCTTTGATGCTTGGTGTCATTTCAGGCTATCTTGCGTACGCGATCACCCATCATGCAGTGCACCAGTGGCGCGGCAACAGCCAGTGGCTTAAACAATGCAAGCTATGGCATGCGTTGCACCACGCACGCGCCGCGCAGCCTGGTCGCTACGGCGTCTCGAGTAATTTTTGGGATCGCCTGTGGGGGACTGGCAACTAGGCTGGTAATTAAGCTGATAGTTCGGCTGGTAATTAGGCTGGTAACTAAGCTGGTAATAAGACTGATGATGAGACCGATGATTAGACCGATGATGAGACCGATGATGAGACCGATGCTGCCCGCTTCATCCACAGCCGTATAGCCAGCTTGCGCAGCTCGCTGTACCAAAGCACCACACTGGCCATGCCTGCGCAGGTCAACCATTGGTTCAATGTCAGTGGCACTGTGCCGAAGGCAACATTCAAGAAGCTGATGTTGATGACTGCTACCTGTAGCAAGGCCGACAGTGTGACGGCACCCCATATCCAGCGATTGGTGAACAGGTTGGCAAAGGCGCTGGCAGTTTCTGATCGGGCGTTAAAGCATTGCACCAAATGAGCCATCACCAACACGGTAAAACCGGCTGTACGCGCGGTTTGAATGTCGCCTACACCCCGCTCTGCGTCAATTTGGTCGATCAGGCCGCCCGGCAGGTACATGTCCATCGTCAATAACGCCACTACGGCAATCACCAGCCCCATCTCAAACACACCCGCCCACATATGAAAGTCAATCACGCGTGCATTGATCGGTCTGGGCTTGCGAAGCATCACGTCTGTGTCGGCTGGGTCAACGCCTATGGCCAGCGCAGGCCACGAATCAGTGATCAAATTAAGCCACAAGATTTGAGTGGCCAGCAGCGGCAGCACCACCACCGCCGCCGCAGCGTTATTGCCTTGAGTCGCGTTGTTCAGGCCAATAAAGCTGGCGCCGACTACGCCCAAAAACACTGTCAATACTTCGCCCATATTGGACGACAGCAGGTAACGCAAAAACTTGCGTATGTTGTCAAAAATACTGCGGCCCTCCCGTACTGCATCAACGATGGTGGCAAAGTTGTCGTCGGCCAATATCACTTTGGCAGCTTCTTTGGTCACCTCGGTACCCGTGATGCCCATGGCGATGCCAACGTCTGCTGATTTAAGCGCTGGCGCGTCGTTGACGCCATCGCCCGTCATGGCCACCACCTGGCCGTCGGCTTGCAGCGCGGCAACGATGCGCAGTTTGTTGGCAGGTGACACCCGGGCATAGACCGAGGCTTTACGCACAGCCAGTGCAAAGTCGCTGTCACTTAATTTGTCAAGCTCCAGCCCGGTGATGGCTACGTCGCCGGCCTTGGTGATGCCTAAGTCTGACGCAATCCGCGACGCGGTCAGCGGGTGGTCGCCGGTGATCATGATGATGCGTATACCGGCAGCATGTGCTTGAGCAATGGCGGGTGCAACTTCTTCTCGTGGAGGGTCCATCATGCCAACCGTGCCAACGTACACCAGGTTGCACTCAAGAGCTGCGGTAGGTGCGTTGGCCTCATTCGCACTTAACGGGCGATAGGCAACGGCCAGAGTGCGCAGCGCAGCATTACTCAACGCATCCACAGCCTCCAGAATCTGTGTACGCCGTACATCATCCAGTGCTACGGTGAGTGTTCCTGCTTGAACATGCGAACACTTTTTGAGCAGGACGTCCGGTGCGCCCTTGCTGACCAGCATGATTTGTTTATCCTGCTCTTTGTCAGTTTGCATCGTTGACATCATTTTGCGGTCTGAGGTGAAAGCAATTTCAGCCACACGCTCAAAACGCTTGGTGCGCAGCTGCGGTGCGCCCGGGGCCAGCTTTAGTTCGGCCACCAAAAACGCCGCCTCGGTCGGGTCGCCTTGAATCGCCCAGATTCCATCAGCTGACTGCGAAAGGGCTGCATTGCCAGCCAGGCAGCCGTAGGTCAGTAGCAGCGACTGTTCTTCAAAAAGCTCTCCGTTGGCTCTCTGGTGGCCGTCTGCCAGAACCCGGCCTTCGGGTGCATAGCCGACTCCGGTGACTGTTGAGCTGCCTGACGCAGTGACGAGTTGCTCAATTGTCATCTCTGAGCGGGTGAGCGTTCCGGTTTTATCGGTAGCTATCACGGTGGTGGAGCCAAGCGCTTCAATCGAAGACAGCTTTTTAACAATCGCTTTTCGCTTTGCCATACGGCGTACGCCGAGCGCCAGCACCACCGACAAAATAGCGGGTAGCCCCTCGGGAACAGCAGCCACAGCCAATGCCACGCCGAACAGCAACACGGTCACTACATCCTTGGTACTTTGAATATTTGAAACCAGCAAAATGGTGCTGACCACAATCACGGTGATAACGATGACGGCAACACCCAGCAGGCGCCCAATATGGCGGATTTCTTTTTCTAGTGGCGTGGGCTCCTCTTTCACAGATTCAAGCAGACCCGCAATAGCGCCTATTTCAGTTGTCATGCCTGTGGCAGTAACCACAGCCAGTCCAGTGCCTTGGGCGACCGCTGTGCCTTTAAACACCATATTTAACCTGTCACCAAGGGCAACCGCATTGGGCAGCGTGGCCACATCTTTGAGTACCGCTTGACTCTCGCCTGTTAAAGGCGCTTCAAAAAGCCGAAGCGATGCGGCTTGCGTTAGTCTGGCATCTGCGCCAACTGCATCGCCTTCGCTTAACACCAAGAGATCGCCCACCACCAAATCGGCACTGTTAATTGTCGAGCGCTGACCTGCGCGCATGACTTGCGATTTAGCTTCAGTCATTTTCGCCAGCGCAGCAACCGCATCGCGGGCTTTAGCTTCTTCAAAGTATCCCAATGCGCCATTGAGCAGCACCACCGCAGCGATAACCAGCGCATCAATCGGCCAGCCTGCAAAGCCTTCAGCGCTCCAGGCCACCAACGCAATACCGATTGCTGACAATAACAAGTAGATCAGTGGGTCTTGAAACTGCGCCAAAACTCGCCGCCACGCGGGCGCGAGCGATGCTGACTGGAGCTCGTTGCGGCCATTGTTGGCCAGGCGTGATGCGGCCTCTTGCGTCGATAGCCCTTTCTCCAGATCCGTTCCCAAATCCTTTGCGATATCAACAGCTTCTTTGCTGTAGGCCGAGTCTTGCGTGCTAATTGCTGCCATAGGTAAGCGTTAAAGCTACTGGCGCGTCCGGTTGGGCGTTGTGCATAGGGCGAATCAATCTTTAAGTGTCTTGACTGCCTCATTGGAAGCGCCAGTCGCGCTGCCGTGCATGATTTAGATCAAACAATATGAAGACGGCGCTGCGCCGTTCGCAAAAGGGGTTTACGGCGAGTGATACTTGGGAAATCACGCATTTGCCCCAAGCGCTTTATCAAGGTCACCAATGAACACGCCACTTCACATCGTTTGCCCGCATTGCCACACCACAAACCGTGTGGCGTCCGATCAACTGGCCAGTGCGCCTACCTGCGGAAAATGCAAGCTTGCGCTTTTTGATGCGCATCCGGTCGAGCTGGACGCCGCATCGTTTGACAAGCACATCAGTCGCAACCAGATTCCAGTGGTGGTGGACTTCTGGGCACCTTGGTGCGGGCCGTGCCGCACGATGGCACCGGCTTATGAACAGGCAGCAGCCCAACTGGAGCCATCCGTACGGCTGGCCAAACTCAACACCGAGGCGCATCCGCAACCGGCGGCGCAATTCAATATTCGCAGCATTCCCACCATGGTACTTTTTCGAGATGGCAAGGAAGTGGCGCGTCAAAGTGGCGCTTTGAGCAGCACTGCTATCGTGCGCTGGGTACAGTCTGTGCCGTAGTGCCTGTTTTTGGTATAAAAAGTGCCGCTAGGCCATATAAGATGTGCGCTAGCAGCTCATTAAAATATAGCAAACTACTTGTTGGATCACACTCCAACCTTACTTCACCAGCAGCACTGGAACATTGCAATCAGTTACCACGCGCTGGGCGATGCTGCCCAAAAGAGCACGACCAAATAGCCCGTGGCCGCGGGTGCCCATCACGACCATGTGTACTTTTTCTCTTTCTGCTGCTTTCAAAATTTCTTCAACCGGATGCCCCACGACTGACTCGCAGCGAAACTTCAAGCCATGCTTGTCTAAAAACTTTTTAATCGGATCAAGAACCTTGTCACCTTCTTCCCGGTGGTAAGCCGCTACCTCGGCTGAACCCAACAGGCTTTTGACACGGCCGGGCACGGGTGTTTGCACGTTAATCACAAACAATTTGTCTTTTTCGTTAACCAGGCTTTCATGGGTTACTAAAAAAGCCAATGCTTTTTTGGTGTACTTGCTGCCGTCGGCTGCCAGTAAAACTCTCATGGTTATTTCCTTGCTTCGACTTAATTGCTAAAACTATTGGACTGAAAAATCAAGCACCACGCGTGCGGCCACGTCACCTCGTTCCAGTCTGGCAAACACCTCGTTTATTGCCGACAGTGGTTGCAGTTCAATGTCGGCTTTGACTTTGCCTTCTGCTGCAAAGGCCAATGCTTCAGCCATGTCCTGGCGACATCCGACAAACGAGCCGCGCACGGTGATGCAATTGACCACCACGTCAAACAACGGGAAAGGAAATTCGCCCGGCGGCAGACCTGTCAATACGCAGGTGCCGCGCTTGCGGGTCATGGCCACCCCCTGCTTAAAGGCGGCCAGCGATGGTGCGGTGATCAACACGCCGTGCGCACCGCCGTCCGTGGCTTTTTTGACCAGCTCAACCGCGTTGGGTAATTTGGCGTTGACGGTGGCGTCAGCACCCATTAACTTGGCATGCGTCAGTTTTCTGTCGTCAATGTCGACCGCGCAAACATGCAAACCCATAGCCTTGGCATATTGAATAGCCAGGTGGCCCAAGCCGCCCGCACCAGAAACGACAACCCAGTCGCCGGGTTTGGTGGCGGCTTCTTTGATGCCTTTGTACGTTGTGACGCCGGCGCAAATGATGGGCGCTGCATCGGTGGCAGACAAACCTTTCGGGATGCGTGCCACGTAGTTGGGGTCAGCCAGGATGTAATCTGCAAACCCGCCGTTGACGGTGTAGCCGCCAAACTGGGCGCTGGCGCAAACGGTTTCCCAGGCCGACAGGCAATGCTCGCAATGCCCGCAAGCCGAGTAAAGCCATGGCACGCCAACTCGGTCGCCTTCTTTGACGCTGGTCACGCCACGTCCGACAGCGGCAACCAAGCCAATGCCTTCATGGCCGGGTATAAAAGGTGGTGTGGGCTTAACCGGCCAGTCGCCACGCGCGGCGTGCAGGTCGGTGTGACACACGCCGCAGGCCTCGGTCTTGACCAAGATTTGACCCGCACCCGGTGTGGGCGTGTCCCACTCGCGCAGCACCAGCGGCTTGCCAAAAGCCTCGACAACAGCGGCTTTCATCGGAGCACCAGAACCGGAATGTGCGAATGCGTCAGCACATGCATGGTCTCGCTGCCCATCAGCAATCGCTTCATGCCGCGCCTGCCGTGTGAGGCCATCACGATCAAGTCACACTTGTGTTTTTTTGCGGCGTTGATGATGGCTTCGGCGGTAAAGTCTGAAGACACGGTAACGGCTTTGGCTTTGATCCCCTCTGCCTCGGCGGCCTCCTTGACCTTGTCGACCACGGCCATCGCAGCATCAGCCCATTGCTTTTCAACGCCCGCCACATTGTTGACTGACAAAGCAATGCCGCCTTCAAAGTAGCTGACTGGGTAGCGCGGCACCACTTTGAGCACCACAATGCTTGCGTCTGTGAGTGCTGCAAGCTCCAGCCCGCTGGTCACGGCTTTGTTTGACAGGGTGGAGCCGTCGGTGGCAATCAGGATTTTTTGGTACATGAGGTGTCTCCGGTAGTTGAGGCATCAGCGTAAAAGAAAACATTGCCGCTGGACTTGATCCATATCAAGACTTGTTCGCATAGGCGGCAGTAACCTTGCATGATGCAAGCCGCCACAATCAATTTTTTGCCTGCGTTGGGGCAAATCGTGTCGCGAGAAACGGCATCAGATGCGCCGACTTCCCTGTATGACGAGCCTGAAGCCTGGGCGGCGTTTAGCCAAAACGTCAACGGCCGAGATCATGAATTTCAGTCTTTTGTGGTGGTGCGCGGCATGCATTGCGCAGCCTGCGCTTTGACGCTTGAAGCGACTCTGAGTAGCGTTGAAGGTGTGACTGCCGCGCAGGTCAGCGCAGCGAGTGGTCGTGCCAGCGTGCGATGGCTATCTTCAGCGACTCGGCCTTCAGTTTGGATGCACGCTGCACTTGCCAAGGGATACGAGTTGTTGCCTGCAGAGGACGCAACATCAGTGGCCAACGACCGTCAGCAATCGCGCTTGGCGTTGTGGCGCTGGTTGGTGGCAGGGTTTTGCATGATGCAGGTCATGATGTATGCGGCGCCTACCTATTTCACCCAGCCGGGTGATGTGTCGCCGGATATTGAAAAGCTGCTGCGTTGGGCATCGTGGGTGCTCAGTCTGCCAGTGGTGATATTTTCATGTCGGCCATTTTTTACCAACGCCTGGCGCGACTTGATCCGGCGCAGCATCAGCATGGACTTGCCGGTAGCCATAGGCATAGCGGTTACTTTTGCAGTCAGTACGGCAGCTGCCTTTGAGCCGCTAGGGTGGTGGGGAAAAGAGGTGTATTTTGATTCGCTGACGATGTTTGTGTTCTTTTTGTTGACCGGACGTTGGCTTGAGCAGCGCCTGCGCTCGCGCACTGTGGGTGCGCTGGGCGCGCTGATGCAGCGGCTGCCAGCAAGCGTTGAGAGGCAATTGGTGGGTGGTAATTTTGAGCGGGTGGCAGTGCGCCGCTTGAAAGTTGGCGACCTGGTCCGGGTGTTGCCGGGTGAGGCTTTCCCCGCAGATGGCGCTGTGCTTTCAGGTGCAGCCTATGCCGATGAAGCGCTGCTCACTGGTGAGTCGCGCGCAGTCAAGCGAGATGTGGGTAATTTAGTGATGGCGGGCAGCTACAACGTGGGCAATGCCGCATTGGTGCGGGTAGACAAGCTGGGCGCGGATACCCGGTACGCGCAAATTGTCACGTTGATGCAGCGAGCTGCCTTTGACAAGCCGCGTCTTGCCGTGCTGGCTGACAAGGTAGCCAAGCCGTTTTTGATATTTGTGTTGCTTGCCGCGCTAGGGGCATTGGCGTTTTGGTGGCGTTGGGACCCCGCTATGGCACTGATGGCCGCCGTTGCCGTGCTGGTGGTGACTTGCCCCTGCGCGCTGTCGTTAGCCACACCCACCGCCATGCTGACCACTGCTGGCTTGCTGGCGCGGCATGGTGTGCTGGTGCGTCGCTTGCAGGCGATTGAATCGCTCAGCGACATTGATGCGGTCATTTTTGACAAGACGGGTACCCTGACCGATGCCGCCATGCATCTGAAGTCGGTGAAAACACGGTCGGGTGTTTTGGCCGACCAGGCACTGCAATGGGCAGCTGGTCTGGCTGAACAGTCTTTGCACCCGGTTTCACGCACGCTGGCAACTGCTGCTTTAACAAAGGCTAGCGTGGTCGATGTCAAGGAGTTTGCCGGCCTTGGTTTGCAAGGCTGGCTGGCTGAAAGTTCTGAAGACGTCACGGGCCCGCTGCGTTTGGGCTCGAATCTGTTTTGCCAGGTTAATGCCGGTGCTGATCCAGGCAGATGCGTCTTTCTTGCCGATCAGCGCGGCTGGATAGCGACCTTTGAATTGGCCGAAGCCTTACGGCCAGACGCTGCCAAAACGGTTGCTGCATTGCAGGCCCAAGGGCTGGCTGTTTACATGCTGTCGGGCGACACGCAAATCGCCGCGCAAGGTGTCGCTGACCAGCTCGACATTAGCAACGGGAAAAATAACGTCGTAGGCAATTGCACACCTGAAACCAAGTTGGCCTTATTGCAGGCGCTGCAAACCCGGGGCAGCAAAGTGTTGATGGTGGGTGACGGGCTGAACGACGGGCCCACACTGGCAGCGGCGCATGTGTCTGTGGCCATAGGCGCGTCTGTACCGCTGGCTCAGGCGCAAAGCGATTTCGTCATACCCGGCGCACAACTGTTGATGCTGCCCGTCATGCTTGGTCAAGCCAAGCGTACGCTTCGCATCGTCAAGCAAAACCTGGCGTGGGCCGCGGTTTACAACGTTATTTGCGTGCCGTTGGCGCTGGCTGGTTGGCTGCCAGCCTGGCTGGCGGGGCTGGGTATGGCGACCAGCTCGTTGCTGGTGATGGCTAATGCCGCACGTCTTTCGAAATTCAAAGCGAGCAAGTGATGGATATTTTATTTTTGCTGGTTCCGCTGTCAGTATTGTTGGCGCTGGCTGTGATGGGCGTGTTGGCGTGGGCGGTCTGGTCAGGTCAGTTTGAAGAGCTTGCTGGTGAAGCCCAGCGGATCCTGGTGGCTGAGCCTGATGCTCCAACTAAAGCATCTCTTGACGCATCTATTGGTGCACTTATTGACGCATCTATTGGTGCAAGCTTGATCCATATCAATACGCTCAACAAACACCATCAGCACACTTAAGTCATAAATTCAAGCCATAACTTCAGGCAACCAGGATTCCAAAATATGAGTGCTGTACTCCCCCTTCCAACTTTGAGCGCCCCCGAACGAACCTGGTCTGCCTCAAAGGCCACGGTTTACAACGATAAAGTGGTACGCCAATTTAGCATCATGGCGGTAGTATGGGGCGTGGTGACCATGCTGGTGGGCGTATTTATTGCGGCGCAAATGGCCTGGCCCGAGCTTAACTTTGGCATATCTTGGTTGTCGTTTGGGCGCTTGCGACCGCTGCACACCAACGCGGGTATTTTTGCGTTTGGCGGTTGCGCACTGTTTGCCACCAGCTACTACGTCGTGCAGCGCACTTGCCAGACGCGCATCATTTCAGACAAGCTGGCCGCGTTTCACTTTTGGGGCTGGCAGGTTGTCATTGTTGCGGCGGCTGTATCTTTGCCAATGGGGTTCACGCGGGGTAAAGAATATGCCGAGTTGGAGTGGCCGATTGCACTGCTCATCACCGTCGTGTGGGTGGCATACGCCATCGCTTTTTTTGGCACCATCGGTATTCGTAAAGTACGCCACATTTATGTAGCCAACTGGTTTTACGGTGCGTTCATCATTGCAGTAGCCATGCTGCACATCGTCAACGCAGCAGTCGTGCCGGCTGGCTGGATGAAGTCTTATTCAGCCTATGCCGGCGTGCAAGACGCGATGGTGCAGTGGTGGTACGGGCACAACGCGGTGGGTTTTTTACTCACAGCGGGTTTTTTGGGCATCGTTTACTACTTCATCCCTAAGCAGGCTGAGCGGCCGGTGTATTCGTATCGCTTGTCCATTGTGCACTTTTGGGCGCTGATATTCACGTATATGTGGGCCGGCCCGCACCACCTGCATTACACCGCTCTGCCCGACTGGGCGCAATCACTGGGCGTGGTGTTCTCGCTTATTTTGCTGGCCCCCAGCTGGGGCGGCATGATCAACGGCGTGATGACGCTGTCAGGCGCGTGGCACAAGCTGCGGGACGACCCGATCATTCGTTTCATGATCGTTGCGCTGTCGTTCTACGGTATTGCAACTTTCGAAGGGCCGATGTTGTCGATCAAAACCGTCAACGCGCTGTCGCATTACACCGACTGGAATATTGCGCACGTCCATGGCGGCACGCTGGGCTGGGTTGGTTTTATATCTATGGGCGCGCTGTACTTCCTGGTGCCGCGCCTGTTTGGTCAAACCAAAATGCACAGCGTCCCGGCCATTGAGCTGCACTTTTGGGTGGCGACGGTTGGCATTGTTTTGTACATTGCCGCCATGTGGATAGCCGGCGTGATGCAGGGGTTGATGTGGCGTTCGATCAACCCGGATGGCTCATTGACTTACACCTTTGTTGAGAGCGTCAAAGCCACGTATCCGTTTTACGTTGTGCGCTTTTTCGGCGGCATTTTGTACTTGACCGGCATGCTGGTGATGGCCTGGAACGTGTTCATGACGGCGAGGGCGGGCAGCCCTGTGGATGCTGCTATTCCCGCTGTAATGGCGCACGCAAAAGCTACTTATTGAGGAAACTGTCATGGCATTCACCCACGAAAAAGTTGAGACCAGCAACACGCTGATGATTGTGCTAATTCTGATTGTGCTGGCGGTCGGCGGTATGGTGGAAATCGTTCCATTGTTCTTTCAAAAATCCACCACACAAGCCATCAAAGGCATCACGCCAGATTCCGCTTTGAAGGTGGTGGGCCGTGATATTTATGTGCGCGAAGGCTGCTACAACTGCCATTCGCAAATGATTCGCCCGCTGGTGGCAGAAACACTGCGTTATGGCCACTATTCAGTTGCGGGCGAGTTTGTGTACGACCACCCGTTTCAGTGGGGCAGCAAACGCACCGGGCCTGACCTGCACCGCGTGGGCGGTAAATACAGCGATGAGTGGCAGCGCTTGCACTTGATCGCACCGCGCGACTTGGTACCCGAGTCCATCATGCCTGCCTACCCATGGTTAGAGGCAGCGCCCGCCGACCACGCATCCATCTCAGCCCACATGACAGCACTTAGGCGTGTCGGCGTGCCCTACACCGACGCGCAAATTGCGGCTGCTCCTGATGAGGTCAGGGGCAAAACTGAGCTTGATGCGCTGATCGCGTATTTGCAGGGCTTGGGCCTGGCGCTGAAGTAAGCAGGAGACAAGACATGGACGTGCAGATGGACATTAATATTCTTCGCAGCTTGGTCACAGCTTTAAGTTTCGTACTTTTTTTAGGTATTTTGGTATGGGCGTATTTGCCTGCACGCAAAGCGGAGTTTGACGAAGCTGCACATTTGCCGTTCGACCATTTGACAAACAAAGATGGGGAGCCACAGCCATGAGTGATTTCGTCAATGGATTTTGGCCTTGGTATGTTGCCGCCATCAGCTTGGTGTCGGTGCTGGCTTGCGGCTTGTTGCTGTACCTGGCGGGTAAAGCCACTGTGGTGCCGCACGTCGGCAAAGCCGAAGACAACACGACAGGTCACGTGTGGGACGACAACTTGCGCGAGTACAACAACCCTTTGCCGCGCTGGTGGTTGTGGCTGTTTATTTTGACGATTGTTTTTGCGCTGGTGTACCTAGCTATATTCCCCGGTTTGGGTAGCTACAAGGGGCTTTTGAAGTGGTCAACCGACGGCGAGCACCAGCAAGACGTGACACAGCTTCGTGCGCAAATCGCGCCGCTGTATGCCTCCTTTGCGGTGCAAAGCGTTGAGGACTTGGCCAAAGACAAGCGCGCACTGGCAGTCGGTGAACGGCTGTTCATGAACAACTGCTCGCAATGCCACGGCTCAGACGGCGGTGGTAGCAAAGGTTTCCCAAACTTGACCAACGCCAACGCGGCGTGGCTGGGCGAGCGCAGTGCGGCACATATTGTGCAAACCGTCACCAACGGCCGCACTGGTTTGATGCCGCCCATGGGCGCAGCCGTTGGTGGAGACCCCGAGATAAGTGACGTTGCCAACTATGTGCTGTCGTTATCTGGTAGTCCGCACAACGAGATCAGGGCATTCAGTGGCAAAGCAAAGTTTGCTGTGTGTGCGGCATGCCATGGTGCCGATGGCACGGGCAACAAAGCGCTTGGCGCGCCTAACCTGACCGACAACTACTGGCTACACGGCTGGGGCGAGGCGGCGATTGTCAGCGCCATCAAGAACGGTAAAAACAATGTCATGCCTGCCCAGTCGCCCAAGCTGTCAGCCGAGCAGATTCATGTGGTGGCGGCTTACGTGCTGAGTTTGTCGCAAAGCACGGTTGCAAACGCTCTACCTTCGGCTGCGAAAACGCCATAAAGACAAATTGTGTCGACCAGCCCGTCAAGAGTAATTCCCATAGCGGTTGACGACTCGTCAAGCGTCGCATCGCTGTACCTGTCTGACCCAAAGATTTATGCCCGCAGTGTGTCGGGCTGGTTCAATTACTGGCGCTGGGCCATGGTGTTTGCAACGCAGCTGGTGTTTTACGGCTTGCCGTGGTTATCCATCAATGGTCGGCAAGCCATGCTGTTTGACTTGGCATCACGTCGGTTTTATATTTTCAATCTGGTGCTGTACCCGCAGGACTTGATTTATCTGACGGGTTTGCTGGTCATCAGCGCGCTGTCGCTGTTCCTTTTTACGGCGATTGCCGGGCGGCTTTGGTGTGGTTACACCTGCCCGCAAACCGTGTACACCGAAATTTTCATGTGGGTTGAGCGCAAGATCGAGGGTGACCGCATCGCCCGTATGCGACTCGATAAATCACCGTGGGGCTTGAAAAAAATAGCCCGCAAAAGCGCCAAGCAAGCGGTGTGGATAGCGATTGGCTTGTGGACGGGTTTTACTTTTGTCGGCTACTTCACGCCGATCAAACAACTGGCTGGAGAGGTCATTGGTTTTGGGCTGGGGCCGTGGGAATTGTTCTGGGTGCTGTTTTATGGTTTTGCCACTTATGGCAATGCGGGCTGGATGCGTGAGCAGGTCTGTAAATACATGTGCCCTTATGCGCGCTTTCAAAGCGCCATGTTTGACCGTGACACGTTGACAGTGACATACGACGTGGATCGCGGCGAGGGCCGGGGCTCACGTCCGCGCAGCGACACACCGGCGCAGTTCCACGCCAAGGGCCTGGGCGACTGCATTGACTGCGGCCTGTGCGTGCAGGTCTGCCCCACCGGCATCGACATTCGTAATGGCCTGCAATACGAGTGCATCAGTTGCTCGGCGTGTATTGACGTGTGCAACGGCGTGATGGACAAAATGCAATACCCGCGTGGGCTGATTCGCAACAGCACTGAAAACGCCATCGCACAAAAATCAAGCCCACGGCAAATGTTCAAGCGCGTGCTCAGACCGCGCGTGTTGGTTTACACCGCAGTGCTCGGTGTTATCACCATCGGCATGCTGTGGAGTTTGTTCACGCGCGCTAATTTCAAGGTCGATGTGCAGCGTGACCGCGGTTCTGTTGCGCGCACGGTGGGGCAGGGCATGATTGAAAACGTTTACCGCCTGCAAATCATGAATGCGACTGAGCAGGCGCAAACCTACACCATTCGCGTCGCTGGACTGGAAGGCGCGCTCGTTGTGCCCGATTCGGTTGTGCAGGTGGACGCCGCCAGCTCCCGCTGGGTGCCTGTGCGGGTGCAAGCGTCGCCTGGGATGACTGCAGGCTCGCAGCCGATTGCCTTTGTGATCGCCACGCTCAACACACCATCTGATGAGGTGGTTGAAAAGTCGGTGTTTTTGGTTCCCCGATAGCGATTTCTTGAGAGCATTGAATGACGAAGATAACAACCCAAACCATGCCAACTATTCGCCCTTGGTACAAAGAGTTTTACGTGTGGATGGTGATTGCCGGGCCGGTGTCGGCGGTGTTGGCCTGTGCGGTCACTGCGGCGTACATATTGCAGGGTCCAGACGCAGTGGTGTCAGAGAACTATTACAAGGAAGGTCTTGCTTTAGCCAAAGAAGTCGGCGTTGCAACGCCTGCCATGCAACCCGCCAAAACGGGCCGCAACCACAGCGCAACTGGAGGAGATAAAAATGCCAAACCTTGACCTTGAAAAATCACGTGCCGTAAAGCGCTGGGTCCTGATTTCTTGGCCTGCATTTTTGGCGGCCTGTTTGCTTGAAGCACTGGTGTTTGCAGCGGTTGATCCAAGCGAAGTGCATTGGCCGGGGCAGACGCTACAACCTTCGCGCCAAGCGGCTTATGCGGCGGCGTTTTTCAGTTTTTGGCTAATTACCATGGCTTGCAGCAGCCTTGTGTTGTGGTTGAGTAAAGCGCCACGCGATGTCAATGACACGGCTCGTGGTTAACAAGCCGTTTTAAAGCAGCCGTATCTTGAATATGCACCTGTCTTTGATTGACGGTGATCACGCCATCGTCTGAAAGTTTTGAAAAAGTGCGGCTGACGGTCTCTAGCGTTAACCCCAGGTAGCTGCCGATTTCTTCACGCGTCATGCGCAGCACCAAGTCATAGCTTGAAAACCCGCGCGCATGCAGGCGCTGCACCAGATTCAGCAAGAATGCTGCCAAGCGTTCTTCGGCCCGCATGTTTCCCAGCAGCAGCATCACGCCGTGCTCTCGCACGATTTCGCGGCTCATGATTTTGTGGACGTGGTGTTGCAGTGCTTTGACTTGCCTTGCGATTTCTTCAATCCTGTCGAAAGGCAAGGCACAAACTTCGGTGTCTTCCAGCGCAACGGCATCACAGGTGTGCAGGTCAGTGGCAATGCCATCAAGCCCCATGATTTCTCCCGCCATTTGAAAGCCAGTGACCTGGGTTTGACCGTCCTCAGATGTCACACTGGTTTTAAAAAACCCGCTGCGTATGGCGTAGAGCGCCGTAAATGGATCGCCTGCACGAAAAAGTGCGCTGCCGCGTTTGACAAAAGGCCGCTTGGTCACCAACTCGTCAACACGTTTTAGCTCTTCTGCATCCAGTCCAATCGGCATGCAAAGCTCTCGCATGTTGCAGTTGGAGCAAGCGATTTTGATGAACTGTTTGTTCAATTGGACTCCCGAAGCCTTTGGTGGTGGCGTTACGACGCCTAGTGGATGAATGGGAACAAAAAAGGACGTGCTGGCTGACATGGTGTTTTCCTGCTGTGGTTGGAGTTTTTGCTGGAAGAACTGATCAAAGTTTGACTTGGCGCAAATGCTGTTTAAGTCAAAACGCGCATGCTGCTAGTAAATACCAAGAGTTTTATCAATGCGACCTTTTACACCTGCTATCCGTGTAGGTCTGTACGCCTTGGGCTTGCAGGACAACAGGCTGCGCAGTTCTTTATGCAAAGCGCCCTAGCCGCCACCGCCTTGTTAATGGGTCTGGCGGGTGGACCGCATTGTGTAGCCATGTGCGGTGCATCCTGTGCGGCAATTGGCCGCACGCAGGCAGGCCAGAGCACTAGGGCTTTGTTGGTTTTTCAGGCGGGCCGGCTGCTGGGTTATTCAACGTTGGGTGCGCTGGCGGCCGCGTCGATGCAGGGCGTGGGATGGCTGAGTGTTCACTCTGCTGCGCTGCGCCCCGTCTGGACGCTTTTTCATGTGGCCGCGGCTTTGCTGGGGTTGATGTTGCTGTGGCATGCGCGTCAGCCCGTTTGGCTTGAAAACTCGGCTCGTCAGGTATGGCAACGGGTGCGCACAATGATTGGACACTTCAAAGGCGGGGCAGCACTGGCACCTATCGGCTTGCTGGGTATTGTGTGGTCGCTGCTGCCTTGCGGCCTGTTGTATTCAGCACTGCTCGTAGCAGCCATGACCAGCAGCGTCTCTCAGGGGGCAGGCGTGATGGCTTTGTTTGCTCTGGGTAGCGGCCTGTCACTGATGGCCGGACCCTGGCTTTGGTTGCGCTTGCGCTCGCAAGGCTCTGGCCAGTGGGCGATACGCATCGCTGGGTTCGCGTTACTGGTCAGCTCGGTTTGGGCGCTGTGGATGGGGCTGGTGCACAACGCCGCGCCCTGGTGCCTGAGCCCATAAACGTTGCTTGAATCACAACTGCAATAGCTCTTACAATTTGTGTTTTTTGGGTCTGTTGGCCCAGATATTCACGGATGTAAGACATGTTTAAAAAGTGGTTTTTGTGGGTGGTGTTGTCAGCTTTGGCGTTAGCAGCTTGCGGCAAAAAGCCCGAAGTATTAGCAACAACTGCGGCAACAACTGCGCCTGGCGCGGCCCCCGCTGGAGCGGCTGAAGAAAAAGTCCTCAACGTTTATAACTGGCCAGACTACATTGCCAAAGACATGGTGGCGGGTTTTGAAAAAGAGACCGGCATCAAGGTCAACTACCAAACGTTTGAAAACAACGAAAGCCTGCAAGCCAAGCTGGTGGCGGGCAACACCGGCTACGACCTGGTGGTGCCCGGCGCAGTGTTTGCCAAGGCGCAAATTGAATCGGGGTTGCTGCAAAAGCTCGATAAAAGCAAACTCAGCAACATCGCCAATCTTGATGCGCCGTTGATGGCCAAACTGGTGACGGTAGACCCAGGCAATGCCTATCTGGTGCCCTGGGCCTGGAGCTTTACCACGGTAGGCATCAACAAAGCCAAAGTAACCCAGGCACTGGGCAGCACACCCCTGCCCGCCAACGCGTGGGAGCTGGTTTTTAACCCTGACTACACGGTCAAGCTTAAATCTTGCGGCATTGCTTTTTTAGACTCGCCGACAGAAGTCATTCCACCGGCCATGCACTTCCTGGGCAAAAACGCTTATTCGAACGACATTGCCGACCACAAATCCGCAGGCGAGATGTTGGCCAAAGTACGGCCGCACGTTCGTTTGTTTACCAGCACCATGATTGACGATTTGGCGGGCGGCAAAGCATGTGTGGCGCTGGGCTGGGCTGGCGACATCAACATTGCACGCGCCAGAGCCATTGAAAACAAAAACGGCAACGACATTCAAGCCCTGTTGCCGTCAACCGGTGGGTTGATATTTTTTGACAACCTGGCGATTCCCAAAGACGCCAAACACCCGAACAACGCGCACGCATTTATTGACTACTTTCTCAGGCCAGACGTGTCTGCTGCATTGACCAACGAGTTGGGTTACGCCACGGCCAACAAGGCCAGCTTAGCCAACGTCAAACCCGATATCGCCAAAGACCCGGCGGTGTTCCCCGACGCAGCCAACTTGCAAAAAATGGTACCACCCAGCAGCTTTAGTAATGAAGCACGCCAGTCGTTGAGCCAAGTTTTTACGCTGTTTAAAAAAGGCAGTTAAGCCTTATGACGATCGGGTCCACCTATTTACAAACCGAACAGCTGGTCAAGCGCTTTGATGGCGTGGCTGCTGTTGACAACGTGTCGCTGACCGTCAACAAGGGCGAGATCTTTGCACTGCTGGGCAGTTCGGGTTGCGGCAAGTCCACACTGCTGCGTATGCTGGCCGGGTTTGAAACACCCACATCAGGCCGTATCACGCTGGCGGGTAGCGACATTGCCGCCATGCCGCCTTACGAGCGGCCCATCAACATGATGTTTCAGTCGTATGCGTTGTTCCCGCACCTGAGCGTGTGGGACAACATTGCGTTCGGCTTGAAGCGTGAAGGCATGCCGAGGGCGCAAATTGCAGAGCGGGTGGACGACATGCTGCGCTTGGTGCAACTGCAAGAATTTGCCAAGCGCAAGCCGCATCAGCTGTCAGGCGGACAGCAGCAGCGCGTGGCACTCGCTCGCAGTTTAGCCAAAAAACCCCAGCTGTTGCTGCTTGATGAGCCGCTGGGCGCGCTGGACAAAAAGCTGCGTGAGCGCACCCAGTTTGAGCTGGTCAATATTATTGAATCCGTTGGCGTGACCTGCGTGATGGTGACGCACGACCAGGAAGAAGCCATGGCGATGGCCACCCGCATCGCGGTGATGAGCCAGGGCCGTGTGCTGCAAGTCGGTACGCCCAAAGAGATTTACGAATACCCAAATTGCCGCTTTGTAGCGGACTTTATTGGTAACGTGAATTTGTGGGAAGGTACGCTGAAGGTGGATGCGGCTGCTAGGTGCGAAGTAAAAACGGCGCATGGCATCGTCCACGTCGGGCACGGTGTCAGTGGCGCGCAGGGCATGGCTTGCTCCGTGGCGATTCGCCCCGAAAAAATTACCATCGCCAAAATCCGGCCAACCGTTTTGAGCAATCTGTTTGCTGGTACGGTCAAAGAGATTGCCTACTTTGGCAGCTACAACACTTTCATTGTTGAAGTGCCCGGCGCCGGTACGGTAAAAATTCTTGAGGCCAATACGTCGCGCTACGGTAGCTCAGACATCACCTGGAACGACGCGGTGTTTTTCTGGTTCGACGAAACAGCGCCTGTGGTGCTGACGCAGTAGTTATGACAAAGCGGCATTCACTTGGCAGACGCTTCGTGATCGGCGTGCCCTACGTCTGGCTGCTGCTGTTTTTTGTGCTGCCGTTTTTGATCTTGCTGCGCATCAGCGTGACCGACATGGGCGGCGGCGTTGACCCGTTTACGCCGTTGTTCGACACATCAGGCGGCGTCTGGCGCCTGATGCTGGAGTTTAAAAACTACCTTGCTATTTTTAGCGACGGCGACGGCAACAGCTTTGGTGCAGGTGGGCAGACCATCTACCTTGTGGCTTACAAAACCTCGCTCAAATACGCTGCGCTCACCATGCTGTTGTGCCTGTTGATTGGCTATCCGTTTGCCTACTTTTTAGCGCGCTGCAAGCCATCGGTTCGCCCGCTGCTGTTGATGCTGGTCATGCTGCCGTTTTGGACGTCGTTTTTGCTGCGCATCGCGGCGTGGAAAGGCATTTTGGCCGATCAGGGCGTGCTGAATAATTTGCTGCTATGGCTAGGTGTTATCAAAGAGTCGATGGTGATGCTGTATACCGATGTGTCGATGCTGGTCGGCATGACCTATGTGTACTTGCCATTCATGATTTTGCCGCTGTATGCCAATTTGGTGAAGATGGACTTGCGCCTGCTGGAGGCTGCGCATGACTTGGGCGCCAGCAGCTTCAAGGCGTTTTGGTTGATCACCGTGCCACTTAGCAAAGCCGGTATTGTGGCCGGTTGCATGCTGGTGTTTATTCCGGCGGTGGGTGAGTTTGTCATTCCATCGTTGCTGGGCGGCGCTGAAAACATCATGATTGGCCGAGTGGTGTGGGACGAAATGTTTAGCAGCAACAACTGGCCACGCGCCAGCGCCTTGTCAGTCGTGATGATTGTGTTGATTGTGGTGCCGTTGGCGTTGTATTACCGCGCCAAAGACGCGTCTGAAAAATGAAAATTGCCTCCTTTTTTCAGAAAAACACGGGGCGCATTTGGCTGGTGTCGGTGTTTGTTTTTTTATACATTCCGTTGCTTTTTCTGATCGTTTTTTCCTTCAACAGCACGCGGCAAGACGGCGTGTTCACTGGCTTTTCACTGCGCTGGTATGAGGCGCTAATGTCAGATTCGCGGCTGGTTGAAGGCTTTTGGTTGTCGCTCAAGGTGGCGCTGCTCACAGGCACACTGTCAGTTGTTTTGGGCTGCTTCGCCGCGTTTGTGTTGGTGCGGTACAAACGTTTTTCAGGTCGTACTGTGTTCTACGGCTTGGTCAACGCCCCGCTGGTCATGCCCGAGGTGGTTATTGGCTTGTCGCTGCTCTTGACCATGGTGGCCAGTCAGAGGTTGCTTGGCTTGCCAGAGCGCGGCTTTACCACCCTGGTGCTGGGCCATACGCTGCTGGGCATGGCCTATGCCACCACCGTGATTGGGTCGCGCTTGTCAGAAGTCGACCGCTCTATTGAAGAAGCCGCCATGGACCTGGGGTGCGCGCCAATTCAGGTTTTCTTTTTGGTCACGCTGCCCGCTATTTCCCCGGCGCTGGTGTCAAGTTGGCTGCTGACGTTTACGCTGTCGTTTGACGATGTCGTGCTGTCAGAATTTTTGTCCGGCCCCGGCGTGACGACCTTGCCACAAGTGATTTTCAGCTACGCGCGGCGCGGGGTAAACCCGTCGATTTATGCGGCGGCGACGTTGCTGATTGCCTCGGTTTGCCTGGGTGTCGTTGCCTACAGTATTTACATGCGCAGACAGCAAAAAAAGGTTAGCGTTTAGTCGGCAGCGTGGCAAGCAGCACACCCAGCAACGCCACGCTAAATGCCAGCGCTTGCATGCCGCTCAATGATTCCCCCAAAAACAGGACGCCAACCGCCGCTGCACTGATCGGTAAAAACACAGTAAACACACCCGCCTTGCCAGCTGGTATGGTTTTCAGCCCGGTCATCCATAACCACACTGTCCATACACTCGCGGCCAGCGAATAAAACACCAGCAGCAGCCAGCTTGGTGCAGCTACGCCAGCAAAGTCAAACCGCCACGCTGCATACAATCCAAGAGGCGTGACCAACGCAAAGCCCCACAAGTTGATCAGGGCGGTGATGCGCTTGGGGCTTAGCGCACCCACGAGTTTTTTGCCGATCACCGCATAGGCCGCCTCGCAAAGCACCGCGCCCAACAGTAAAAAGGTGCCTAAAACCGAGTTACCAGGTGGCACATTGGCCTCTAGGCCAATGGATATATGCGCTAGTAGCTCCTGTTTTGATAGTGATACCAGCGACACTCCCAACACGGCACACGCCACCGCAGCCCATGTGCGAAAGCCAATGCGTTCACCCAGAAAAGCCCAGCTCATCACGGCCACCGCCGCCGGAATCGTTGCCATCACCACCCCAGCAGCAACCGCACTCGTCATGCTGACGCCGAAGAGCATGCAGATGGAAAACAGGAAGTTGCCTAGAAATGATTCCAGAAACAGCAAGCGTTTGGTCTGGCTGGTCATCGGCACTTCATCTGTTGGCTTTTTCAGCCAGCGCAACATAGCCGCACCGCCAATGCCAAAGCGCAGCCAAGCTAGCAAAAAGACCGGCAGGGCGGCCACCAGAGGTTTTGACAAGGCAACGTAGCTGCCAACCAGGGACATGCTGAGTGCAAGACAGGCATAGGCCACAATTCGGTTCATGACCAATACGTTAACCGAACTCCAGAGCCATGTTTTTGTTTATGGCACGCTGCGCCGTGGTGAAGAGCGCGACATCAACCGCCTACAACCAGCGCCTGTGTTCATTGGAAACAGCCAGATTCAAGGCACGCTGTACCACTTGGGCAGCTACCCCGGCGTGCGGTTGGGTGGGTCTAGCCCAGTGCAAGGTGAGGTCTACCAAATCACGCCTGAGCTTGAGCACCAACTTGACGCGATTGAAGCTGTCTGGCCGCCAGACGGTGCGGAGTATTCAAGGCAAAAAGTAAAGGTAAAAATATGCCGACCAACAGGCTCAGTAGTGCACTTGTGGTGCCTGATCTACGAAGCTTCTTTGGCGCGTATCAGCGGGATGCCGAAGATCGTGTCTGGTGATTGGCTATGTCGGTGAAGACCAAAATGCTTGGCGACTGAGCAGCCGCGCGACTATGTCAAACAAACCCCGCATGATTTGGAGCTTTTTGGTGTCCATCAAGTATTCAGCATGGGCGACGTTATCGGCGGCGGTGTTAGGTGTGGTGGGGATGGGGGTTTTAGGCCTGGGTCTTTACTTTGCGGTCTCATTTGCGCTGCCTTCGGCCCTGCCAACCCTTGACAGTGCCAGAGGCGACTGGGTGTGGCCGGCGCTGATCGTGATTGGCATGTTTTGGTCACTGGCATTTTTGATGGCAGGCAGTTTGAATCGTCTCCTTTGCCGCAAAGCTTTGGGCGCGGGGTGGCGCAGATTGACCTATGCCTTGGTGCTGTGGCTTTGGGCACTGCTGCTGTGGTGGGCGACGCTGCACGCCAACCGTTAAGCGGTGCTTGGCGACCTCTATTTGCGAGCAGAGTTGCCGATTGCCATAAATCATGATTTATGGCCGATGCGCTTGGCCTGGAACGTCAGGGGTGGGCTGACAGGTCGCTTGCTACCGCAACTAAAAAGGCCTCAAGCCCATATATTATCGACGCTAGCAGCTATAAAATACATAGCGTCTGAACGTCTGCACTGAAGCCTAACCAAGCCAGCGCTGCCGCGTGCAGTGCATCAGGCCGTCCCGTGCTCACGAGCTCGATGCTGACGCGCTCGATGCTGACGAGGTCGGTGCTGACGAGGTTGGTGGACCTGGGCTGTGCAGATGTCAGCAACGGGTTGCCCAACACACGCCTGGTCTGCCGTGCTATCGCCTGGCCGTTGTCGAGCAGCTGCACGCCAGGGCCAAGCAGTGCCTGGATGTGTGCAGACGCCAACGGGTAGTGGGTACAACCTAAAACGATGGTGTCAATGTTCTGCGTGCTACTACACGCCGCTTTGAAACCATTTTCGCTACTAAAAATGCCGACAGCCTTTGTATATTGGGCACATGCAGCTATCAATTCAGTAGTATTTGATTGCTGAGCCGACCGCTCAATCGCCTCGGCCAGTCCGTCGCACGGCAGCAGCAAGAAGCGAGCTTGAGCCTCATGCGCAGCCAGCAGCGCCGCAAACCTGGCGCTTGCTAGCGTGCTGCGCGTGGCCATCACGGCAATGTGTTTGGTTTGGCTGATGGCTACCGCAGGCTTTAAAGCGGGCTCCACGCCAATGATGGGCAGCATCGGGTGTGCTGCCCGCAGCACGTCAATCGCGGCTGCGGTGGCAGTGTTGCAGGCCACTACCAGTGCCTTGATGTTTTGCTTAACCAGATGCGCCGCAATCGCCAGCGACCTGGCCACCACATACGCATCGTCCCGCTCGCCATAAGGCGCGTGGCCACTGTCGGCGATATAGATAAAGTTCTGGTTCGGCATCTCGGTGCGCAGTGCTTTTAAAACGCTAAGGCCGCCTATGCCTGAGTCGAAGATGCCGATGGGCTGAGTCATTGGTTTGTGAATGGGGTACAAATTTACTGTCGGCTCACCATCGGTCAAACAGCTGGCGCGGCTTTTCCGTCAACTCGAGCACAAAGTTGATGTTCAAAGGGTGCGAAGTTTGTACAAAATACTGCGCTGCGTCCAGTGATGTTGGGTAAATTTGCCCGAGGGTTGGCGCTAACGCGCTGGATATCGCTTGAAAAGAGGGTGAAATCAGACCTAAGGCGAAGCATCAATCAATGAATTTATTGGTTTTGCAGCAAGCGGCAGTTGTCCTCATTCCGTTGATTTGACCTGTTTTCAACGAATCCGCAATTTGCTCTTCCCGTTCAGAAATTGTAGGAATAGTGCAGTCGCGGCGCTTAGCCAAACTGCAAAAAACCAGTGTGTAAGTTTAAAAAACTTTAGTAACGTTTGAAGTGGTTGTTTAAGTGTGAAATAGTAAACAAATCTGAAAAACTTTCTGTCTCCGATGGGCGGTGCAATCATGTCTTTTGTTACAGTCCGCTTCGGGTCGTCGATTAACTCTCTAGGAAATGCATGTCAAAGTCTAGTTCAAAGTACCTTTTAACCTTAATGGCTGTCGCTGCTCTCAGCGCCTGCGGCGGTGGTGGCAGTGACACCGTTGCCCAATTACCTGCCCTCGTAACGCCCTACAGCCAAACTACTGTAAAAAATGTTGCTGGTCTCGGCCTATTGATTGTGAGGACTGAGGCTTCCCAAGTCCAAAATGAGCAGGCGTTTTTTGCTCTTACGCTTAAGAGTGTGATTAATTCATCAACTGGCGGCAGCATTCCTAGCACCACTGCTTCTTGCGCGTCTAACGGAGCCGGCGGCGGGAGCTTCACACTTGGCATCACAAAGTCAGGTGTGTATGCTGGATTGCGAGCGAATGACACAGTCAGTCTGCTTTTCAGTGCATGTGATTTTGGTGGCACTGGCTCTACAGCCAGCCCTACCCTGAACGGGGCTGCCGTACTCACCAGCAAAAATACATATTCTTCTTTGCCAGCTGCATTTTCAATTCAATACGACGTTGCAACCACCAACTTTGATCTCATTTCAAGCACGAGTAAATTGCGAAGCAACGGCATTCAGGCCGTGACATTTGACGCAACTGTTGCAGGAACCGGCTTGCCTGAAATTAATGTTGTAGCGGGATCAACTGGTTACAGCAGTGCTTTCTTTAGCCCAGCAACCGCGAGCGCAGCCAATCTGACCAATACGTTGAAGTCAGGGGGCACGATTTACAGCAAGTTAGGCGCTGGCAGCACTTTCATATCGGGGGTTAACGGAATCATTGACGTGCTGGTAAGTTCAGGAGCGTTGTCCTTCACTCTGGCGACAAACACCCGCTTGTCTGGTTCAAACGCGTCGGGTGCAGCTGTTCCGACGGCTGGCAACCTGAGCACCAAAGACAACGCTTTGAATTTGCAAACTGTTACGACAATTCAAGGATCGAACGCGACTGTGCAAGCGGACACTAATCAGGATGGATCATTTGATTCAACAGTAACTACCCCATACGTGTTTCTAATAATCTAGGCGATTGACTACTGGAGGGAAAGAGCGTCCTTTGGGCGCTTTTTAATTGGCTGTGTGATTTTGGTTTCTTGAAAGCACAAAACATTCGGGTTGGCAACTCCACAGAGACTTCTAGGTGCGGGTTCAGACGTAGCTTCAACCCGCAGCCACCGCAATTCCTTTGAATTCCCCTGACTTCACCGATTCAGCAATACGCTTTTGCCACTCAGCCGGCCCCGTGATGTGCGCACTGGTACCGCCTGAGTCAACGGCTACCGTCACCGGCATGTCGACCACATCAAACTCGTAAATCGCTTCCATTCCCAGGTCAGCAAAGCCAACTACTTTGGCGTGTTTGATGGCTTTGGAGACCAGGTAGGCTGCGCCGCCTACGGCCATCAGGTAGGCGCTTTTGTGTTTTTTAATCGCCGCAATGCCTTCGGGGCCACGCTCGGCTTTGCCGATCATGCTGATCAGGCCGGTTTGGGCCAGCATCATCTCGGTAAAGCCGTCCATGCGGGTGGCAGTGGTGGGGCCAGCCGGGCCGACTGCTTCACCCTTTACTGGGTCGACCGGGCCAACGTAGTAAATCACGCGGTTGGTGAAGTCAACGGGTAGTGCCTCACCAGCTGCCAGCATGGTTTGGATGCGCTTGTGCGCGGCGTCGCGGCCGGTCAGCATTTTGCCGCTTAGCAGCAATGTGTCGCCCGGCTTCCAGCTGGCGACCTCTGCCTTGCTGAGCGTGTTCAGGTTCACGGCTTTGCTTTTTACATAGTCAGGCGTCCAGTTCACATCAGGCCAGGTACCAAGGGCTGGCGGCGTCAAGTACACCGGGCCGCTGCCATCCATCACAAAGTGCGCGTGACGCGTGGCCGCGCAGTTGGGGATCATGGCAACTGGTTTGCCTGCGGCGTGGGTGGGGAACATGTTGATCTTCACGTCGAGTACCGTGGTCAAGCCGCCCAGGCCTTGTGCCCCTATACCAAGCGCGTTGACTTTTTCATACAGCTCAATGCGCAGCGCTTCAACCTTGGTTAATGCCGCGCCTCCTTTCGTCACGTTCTTGGCTTTGGCCTGCAGCTCATACATGTCCAGGTCTTCCATCAGGCTTTCCTTGGCCAGCAACATGGCTTTTTCAGCCGTGCCGCCAATACCAATGCCCAGCATGCCCGGTGGGCACCAGCCTGCGCCCATGGTGGGCACGGTTTTTAGCACCCAGTCCACGATGGAGTCGCCTGGGTTCAGCATGGCCAGTTTGCTTTTGTTTTCGCTGCCGCCGCCTTTGGCTGCCACGGTAATTTCTATGGTGTCGCCGGTGACTAACTCGGTGTTGATCACGGCAGGCGTGTTGTCACGCGTGTTCTTGCGGTCGAATTGTGGGTCAGCCACAACGGACGCGCGCAGGGTGTTGTCTGGGTGGTTGTAGCCACGGCGCACGCCTTCGTTCACGGCGTCATCGACTGAGCCGGTGAAGCCTTCCCAGCGCACGTCCATGCCGATTTTTAAAAACACATTGACGATGCCGGTGTCCTGGCATATCGGCCGCTGGCCGGTGGCGCTCATGCGGCTGTTGGTCAAAATTTGCGCTATGGCGTCTTTGGCGGCTGGGCTTTGCTCGGCCTCGTACGCGCGCGCCAGATGGGCGATGTAGTCAGCAGGGTGGTAGTAGCTGATGTACTGCAAGGCGGCGGCAATGGATTCAATCAAGTCGGCTTGTTTGATGATAGTCATGTTGATGATTTAGGAGTAGATTGCAGTGCTTGGGTAAACGCAGCTCGCTATTTTGACAGGTAAGCACCATGATTCACACCCGCCTTGAGCACGACACCTTTGGCCCGATATCGGTGTCTTTTGACAAACTGTGGGGCGCGCAAACCCAGCGGTCGCTACAAAACTTTGATATTTCAGGCGAGCTGATGCCGGTAGAAATCATTCGGGCGCTGGCGCAAATCAAACGCTCGTCAAGCGTCGTTAACCACGCGTTGGGTTTGCAAAGCCAAGCCATCACCAAGGCGATCGTAGCCGCGGCTGACGAGGTGATAGCCGGGCAGCACGCCGACGAATTTCCGCTGGTAGTTTGGCAAACCGGCTCGGGCACGCAAACGAATATGAATGTGAATGAGGTGCTGGCCAACCGGGCGAGTGAATTGATGGGTGGGCCGCGGGGAGAAGGGCGCTTGGTGCACCCAAATGACGACGTGAACCGCAGCCAGTCGTCAAACGATGTGTTCCCTACAGCCATGCACATTGCGGCTGTGCTGGGCATCACTGACAAGCTCTTGCCTGCCCTCGAAAAGCTGCGTACAACGCTGGCGCACAAGGCAAGAGAGTTTGACGGCATTGTCAAAATTGGCCGCACCCATTTGCAAGACGCCACGCCGCTCACCCTGGGGCAAGAATTTTCCGGCTATGTGGCGCAGCTGGAGCACGGTGCGCGACACCTGCACGCCGCGCTGCCGCATTTGTACGAACTGGCGTTGGGCGGTACAGCGGTGGGTACGGGCTTGAACGCGCCCAAGGGCTATGCGGTGGCAGTGGCGGCTGAACTGGCTGATTTAACGGCGCTGCCCTTCATTACCGCACCCAACAAGTTTGAAGCGCTCGCATCCTGCGACGCGTTGGTGCACGCCCACGGCGCACTCAAAGGCCTGGCCGCCAGTTTGATGAAAATCGCCAACGACATCAGGTGGCTGGCCAGTGGCCCGCGCAGCGGGATCGGTGAGCTGAGCCTCCCTGAAAACGAACCCGGCTCGTCCATCATGCCGGGCAAGGTCAACCCCACGCAATGTGAAGCAATGACCATGCTGTGCGCCCAGGTGTTTGGTAACGATGTTGCTATCAATTTTGGTGGTGCGTCGGGCAACTTTGAGCTGAATGTTTTCAGGCCCCTGATTGCGCATAACTTTTTGCAAAGCGTGCGGTTGCTGGCTGATGGGATGAGGAGCTTTAACGACCACTGCGCGATAGGCATCGAGCCAAGGCGCGAACGTATTGCCGAGCTGGTCGGCGCATCGCTCATGCTGGTCACAGCGTTGAATCCGCACATTGGTTACGACAAGGCCGCCCTCATCGCCAAAAAAGCGCATAAAGAAGGCAGCAGTTTGCGCGCTGCTGCAATTGCTTCAGGCTATGTGACGGGCGAGCAGTTTGACGGGTGGGTGGTTCCGGCAAAAATGACCCACCTGTGAGGCAGCGCTGAAAGCGTCAATGCTTTTGCGCTGCAATGCCCGACATGATTTTATCGGTGTACGCAATCGCCATGGCTGAGAGCAAAAACGCGATGTGAATCACGGTTTGCGCGATTAGCACCCGGTCGGTGTAGTTGTCGGCGTTGATAAAAGTTTTGAGCAAATGAATCGAGCTGATGCCGATGATGGCGGTGGCCAGTTTGACCTTGAGCACGCTGGCATTTACGTGGCTCAGCCATTCGGGCTGGTCTGGATGGCCGTCCAGATTCATCCGGCTCACAAACGTGGCGTAGCCGCCCACAATCACCATGATCAAGAGATTTGAGATCATTACCACATCTATCAACGCTAGCACCACCAGCATGATGACAGTCTCGGTCAGCGACGTGAGTGGAACAGTGGTTTTGTAGCCAATGCTGACCACAAGCGCCTGCAAGTCAGGCTGGCTGCCAAAAGCCGCCGCAATCAGGTGCTTGAGCTCGACCATGAAGTGGACCACATACACAGCCTGCGCAGCAATCAGCCCAATGTACAGCGGCAATTGCAGCCAGCGGCTGGCAAAAATAAAGCTCGCCAGCGGGCCAAGAGGCGCTTGTTTTTTTGGTGTTTCTTCGTTCATAAATAAAATTTAAAAAGTTGGGTTCTTGTAAGGTTCGCGCCAGTCAGTGGCTTGTAAGAGCTATGCGAGACAGTACCATGTATGACGTGACAAGGCAGTGATAACCCTAGACCCTTACGGAGACAAACATGAGCACGACCAACTCAAACATCGAATCCATGCTGGTTGAAGACCGCATTTTCCCGCCCAGTGCAGCATTTGCCAAGGCGGCGCGCATCTCAAGCATGGACGCCTACAACGCACTGTGCGCCGAGGCGGCCAGCGACTTTAAAGGCTTTTGGGCACGTCTGGCACGTGAAAACCTGACTTGGAAAAAGCCCTTTACCGAAGTGCTCAACGAGTCCAAAGCGCCGTTTTACACCTGGTTTGCCGATGGGCAATTGAATGCGTCGTACAACTGCCTGGACCGCCATTTGGGCACACCCACCGAGCACAAAAAAGCCATTATTTTTGAAGGCGATGACGGCACGATCGTCAACGTTACCTACAAAGAACTGCACGCCAAAGTCAGCCAGTTTGCCAGCGCCTTAAAAGCCATGGGCATCAAAAAAGGTGACCGTGTCGTGATTTACATGCCGATGACGGTTGAAGGCGTAGTGGCCATGCAAGCCTGCGCGCGCATTGGCGCCACCCACTCGGTGGTGTTTGGCGGCTTTTCAGCCAAAAGCCTGCAAGAGCGCATCATGGACGCGGGTGCAGTTGCTGTCATCACGGCTAACTACCAGCTGCGCGGCGGCAAGGAGCTGCCGCTCAAAGCCATCGTGGATGAGGGCCTGGACATGGGAGGCTGCGAGTCGATCAAAAACGTCATCGTGTACCAACGCACCACCACGGTGTGCAATATGGTGGCCGGGCGCGACAGCCTGATGCATGAAGTCACGGCCAAAGCCGCGCCAGTTTGCGAGCCTGAATTTGTGGGTAGCGAGCACCCGTTGTTTGTGTTGTACACATCCGGCTCGACCGGCAAACCAAAGGGCGTGCAGCACTCAACAGCTGGCTATTTGCTGTGGGCCAAGCTGACGATGGACTGGACCTTTGATTTGCAAGCGTCTGATGTATTTTGGTGCACCGCCGACATTGGCTGGATCACTGGCCACACCTATGTCGCTTACGGCCCGCTGGCGGCAGGCGCTACACAGGTCATTTTTGAAGGCATCCCGACCTTTCCAAATGCAGGGCGCTTTTGGCA
>JAYWFR010000040.1:0-2501 GCA_043778695.1 Polaromonas sp.
GGGTGCGCTATTCTTACTGGCTATTTTGATGCACTGACGCGGACCCGGCCTCAATGATTGCCGCTGTAAAAATGGCGGTGGGCAGTGCAAAAATGCCGATGCCAAAGATCAACACGGCTGAGGCAAAAATTTTGCCAAGGACGGTGACAGGCGACATGTCGCCATAGCCGACTGTTGTCAGGCTAACGACTGACCACCAGAGGGTGGCCGGGATGCTGGTGAAAATGGTGGGTTGCGCTGTGTGCTCAATTTGATACAGCAGGGCCGCACTGAAGTAGATGGCGACGCCCATGAGTACGACTGAGGCGATGAGCAGCTGCACACGGCGCTGCAGTGCCTGGGCAATTTCGTGAAGCGCCGTGTCAAGCCTGTGCAGGCCCAGCACTTGAAGCAGCCTGACAAGGCGCAGGATGCGCAGAAAGCGCAGGTCTACGGGTAAGAAGTAGGCAATGACCACAAGCAAGTCCAGCAATAGCAGCGGCTGCAGCGCGTAGCGCAGCCTGCCCAGAATTGGGTTCTGCAGGCGCTGCTGTTCGACGCACACCCATAAGCGCAGTGCGTATTCGACGGCAAACAGCAGGGTTGAGGTTGCCTCGAAAACTTTCAACGCTATGCGGGCGCTTGCCGCAAGGTTTGGCAGGCTTTCAACAGCGACGGCGGCCGCGTTGAACAGGATCAGCGCTGTCAGTGCAATGCCGGTGATTCTGGCCCAACGGTTGCCAGGGTCGGGCTTGTGAAGGATATGAAAAAGTTGCCGCCGCAAGTGCAGCACAGAAAACCGCATCAAGCCACCAGGCGCCGGGCGATCAGCTCGTCGACGATCGCGTCATAGTGGAGTTTTTTCGCTTCAAGACTTCGCATCAAGTCGTCTTGTTCTTTGCTGGGGAGGGCGTCGAACAGGGCAACGAGCGCTTTGTGGCGCTCATCCGCCGAGTAGGACGGTGCCGACTCTCTTGCTTCGTGCACCTTAGAAGCTTCCGGGATGTCTAGCCACCACTGCAGGGGTTTGTCAAACAATTCGAGTAGTTTTGGGTAGTGCTTTTTGGCGATGCGGCCATGGGCATACCAGTCGTACACCGAAGGCGGCTTGACATCAAAAGCGCGCGCAACGTCGATCAGCCTCCAGCCCTTTGCGGCAGCCATCTGCTTGAGCTTTTCGCCCATGTGTTGTGCGTTACTCATGAGTAATTAGGCAATTTGCAAATATTTTTGGCAATACCTTGCGTTTTTGCAAGGTAATACCTAATAATGGGGGCATGAAAACTAATCAAGCTGTTGTGCGTGCCATTGGCCTGGCTGGGGGGTTGGCAAAACTTGCCGCGATTGCCGGCGTCAAGCCGCCTACCGCTTATGAGTGGAAGACTGGTGAGCGTGACGTTCCACCCCGTCGCTGCTACCTCATTGAGCTGGGCCTTAAGCAACAAGTCACCCGCAAGGACTTGCGGCCTGACGACTTCGCGGAATATTGGCCTGAACTTGCCCAAGCCCAGGCATTTACTGCCCCGGCAGCTACTGAAAACGTAGCGGAAAGCGGGGTTTGAGGTGAATAAACCAAGTCTTCTGAATCGTTCTGAAATGGTGTTACCCCCTGCGGCGGCTGATGCGCTGCGCCAGCTGTGGCAGTACGAAATCGCTGAGCTTGCTAACTTTGGTCGCTGTGCAGTTTTGCCTGGCGCATCTTCATTGCCCCCATCAGCGCCTGGTGCAGCCGTTCCTGTGACGCTTGCAGTTGCCCTGTTACCTCTGGCATTCGTATTTTCTCGGCGGACTGCTCTGTCATCACTGACAACTCGGCCAGCGCCTTTGTCAGCTGTGACTGCTGTTCTGGAGTCAGCACGCTTGCCAGTGCGCAAAGCGCTGCATTCGTTGCGTGCAAGTCGGCTCGCAATCGTTGCCCGGATTGCCGCATGGCTTCGAGTTATTTGATGTTCATGGTGGCCCCTTTCAGTGGCGGTGGTTGTGTTGCAGCGCCATTTTCTGCTGACCGTGGGCACCCGCCCTTGTTTGATTTGACTGTGCATGCCGCCAGTCTATTTTTTTGCCCAAAAAAAGCTTTACGAACGATTACGAAAAATTCGTGGTCGTTCGTAACGCTATAGATTCAGGAGCTAACTGTGCAGCTATTTCACGAAACTTGGGCCGATGCGTTGCGCGAAGTGATGGCCGCTTGTGGTGGCCCGAAGCAGGTGGCTGCCAAGCTGTGGCCCGAGAAGACGCCTGACGCTGCTCACCGCATTTTGCTGGACTGCATGAACGACACGCGCCCTGAAAAGCTGGACCCTGACCGTCTGCGGATGGTGCTGCGCCTGGGGCGCAATATGGGCTGCCATGCGGGCGCCAATTGGCTGCTGCGGGACCTGGGCTATGAGGATGCACGGGAAGTGACGCCTGAGGACAAAAGGGCGGCGCTGCAGCGTGACTACATTGCGGCCGTGAAGGCGCTGCAGGTTTTGACTACCCAGATGGGCGCTGCCGCATGAGGCCGCGCAGTGATACCGCCA
>JAYWFR010000041.1:0-14275 GCA_043778695.1 Polaromonas sp.
GTCAATGCCCTCAGTAAAGGATCAGTCGTCATGAACACTTTGAATCACTTCTCGAACATGGCGTCCAACCGGTCGTTAAATGTATCGCCTGATGGCCCAAAATTGACGGCGCGCCAACAACAGATTTTCGAGCTCATTCAGCGTGCGATTGCCAGCACCGGCGCACCGCCCACGAGGGCTGAAATCGCGACCGAGCTGGGCTTTAAATCAGCCAACGCCGCTGAGGAGCACTTGCAAGCGCTGGCTCGCAAGGGCGTGATCGAACTCGTCAGCGGCACATCACGCGGTATTCGCCTGCGCGCGGGTGACATGCGCAGCGTCAATGAATCCCGACTTCACCAATTTTCCCTGCCGTTGCAAAGTCTGGCCCAGCTCGTTCTGCCTCTGGTAGGGCGAGTTGCAGCGGGCAGCCCCATCCTTGCGCAAGAGCATATCGAGCAAAGCTACACCTTCGGAGCAGGCATGTTTGAAAAGCAACCCGACTACCTCCTAAAAGTGCGCGGCATGAGCATGCGCGACGTAGGCATCCTGGACGGCGATTTGTTGGCAGTTAAACAAGCAACCGACGCTAAAAATGGTCAAATTGTGGTGGTACGTATAGGTGATGAAGTCACTGTCAAGCGCTTTCGGCGCACCAAAAACCTGATTGAACTGTTGCCCGAAAATCCAGACTTCAAGACCATCGTGGTCGAGCCCGGCGAGCCTTTTGTGCTGGAAGGCTTAGCGGTTGGTCTGATTCGCAACACCGTTCTAAATTAACAACGCATCACTTTTTAAGAGCTCATTGAGGAGTTTGATCATGGGAATTGCTGGTTTTTCACCTTCTGTTTTTTGCGCCCCTAGGACGTCAACACTGCTGGCTCCAGTTCAGGCATTGGTGGCGTTATTTATGCCGGTTCAGCCTGTCAAGGCCAACCGTCATTCAGTCGTTCGAGCGCCAGAACTGCGAACGCCTGTCAAACCTAACCTTGTCAAACCTAACCTTGTCAAATCTAACCCAGCAGAGCCAGCGCCCGCCGCTGTCCGCTCGCGCCAAACCACATGCTTGAGAGTCGTACGCGAGTTTGATCCTTGCAACAAGCGTAGTCAGGCCGGCCGTATGGTGATCTCCGGCCGTATGGCTGACGTGTGCGCTGAACTTGACCGGATTGCTTTAAAAGAAGCCGCCTGACCTTGAGCCGCTCAGGCTCAGGGGTGCGACATTGAACTAAAAAAGCAACTCGTCGCCCCGGTGCTCGAAAACTTGCAGGCACAATATTGGTATGAATATTGTGATCCTCGACGATTACCAAGATGCAGTGCGTAAGCTTGTTTGCGCGGCCAAACTTGATGCCTTTCCGGCCAAGGTTTATACCAACACAGTCAAGGGCATTGGGCAACTTTCAGTTCGCTTACGGGACGCTGAAGTCATCATCTTGATCCGCGAGCGTACGCAGATCAATCGCCAGTTAATTGAGAAGCTACCCAAACTCAAAATGATCGCGCAAACGGGGCGGATTGGTAGCCACATTGATGTGGTGGCCTGCACCGAGCGGGGCGTAGTGGTGGCTGAAGGCGCAGGTTCTCCCGTTGCCCCAGCTGAATTAACCTGGGCGCTCATCATGGCAGCCACGCGCCGCATTCCCCAATACGTGGGCCACTTAAAGCACGGTGCCTGGCAGCAAGCTGGCCTGAAGTCGGCCTCTATGCCCGCTAATTTCGGAATTGGCACGGTGCTAAAGGGCAAAACACTGGGCATATGGAGCTACGGCAAGATTGGGCAGATTTTGGCGGGTTACGGGCGTGCTTTTGGCATGCGGGTGCTGGTTTGGGGAAGTGACGCGTCGAGGGACAATGCGCTGGCTGATGGTTTTGAAGTCGCTCACACCAAGACAGAACTTTTTGAGCAAAGCGATGTTTTAAGTCTGCACATCCGGCTCAGCGATGAGACACGCGGCATTGTGACGCTCGACGATCTGTCACAGATGAAACCCACCGCCTTGCTGGTCAACACGTCGCGTGCTGAGTTAATTGAACCTGAGGCCTTGATTTCAGCGCTCAATCGTGGCCGCCCCGGGCTGGCAGCGGTAGATGTTTTTGAATCAGAACCGATATTGCAAGGGCACGCTCTCCTCAGGCTGGAGAACTGCATCTGTACACCGCACATTGGCTATGTTGAGCAAGACAGTTACGAGCTGTACTTTGGCGCTGCGTTTGACAACGTGGTCAACTTCATCAAGGGGACGCCGACCAATGTCGTCAACCCTGGCGCGTTTCAGGTCAGGCGATAGGAGCCCGGGGACTCGGGCTTTTTACGCCCAGGCAAGCGATCAAATTTACGATTTCTTGGGCTTCTCACCATCGCCAGACTTGCTGAGAAAAGCGTCAAAATCAATCAAATTATTTAAGTTTGGGGCCGATTTTTCATAAGCTGACAGATCCGCATCAAGAGCCGGAACTGCAGCGCTCACCGACTCGCCGTTCTGAGCAAACAATGTCATATCCGGAAAATTGGCCATTTCAAAAGATAGGGGTGTAGGTGCAGCAGCTATCGGCTCGCTCAAGTCAAGGTCAAGCCCCAAATTCGGCGATGCACGCGGCACCGTCTGCGCAAGCATGGTGTCAATTGAAGCCGCAGGGCGTGCGGGACTGTCGTTGATGCTCGCAGACAGCGGCTGAATATCGGTCGAAGAAAATGCGATGCGCAGTGAATCAGCACTGTCAGCGTTTGTTGGCGGCAAATCAAACGACTTTGCCTTTGGTGCACCCCTAGATTCCGAACTGATGATTTCTTTTGCCAAGGAGTACAGCATTAGCAGCTCTCTGTAGGCCTCCAAATCAAAAGCTTCTGCTGTGTTCTTGGGCCGCCTGAAGATTGACTCCTCAATGATCTCGAGTACCTTCGGCGATGGCCACAATGCTTGGATTCGGGACATGGCTAACTGGTACGCCTCCAGCCCCGGGCCGCCCGTTGTGTACAGGTCAAATTGCGGGATTTGTGTGTTGAAGCGGCTGTTAAATTCTTCTCGCAGCGCAGCGTAATCGTCTTGACGCTGAAGCTGGTGGTACAGACTAAACAAGTCCAGGTAAACGAGTGCGCTGGTTTCGGCACTTTCACCGATATGGCTGCGCAGCAATTCGATGGCTTGCTCATGCTGACCAATCGACACAAAAAAATCTGCTTGCTGCTGAACGTCAAACAACTCTTCTGCCTGTAGTGCTCGCGAAGGATGCGTCATGCTCACAGCAAAATCGGGGTGTTTTGAGGCAGAGGGTGCTGTTGCATCCAAACCAAAATGTGAACCCTGTTTGGCGGCATTCAAATCTGCCCGGAAAAACTCCAAATCTGCATCAGATTCAGCCAACTCCGACAACTCTGCCAGCTCCGACCTGACTGACGACGCCTGGTTGCTCTTTTTTGCAGAAACTTCGCGGTGCGCGTCAGAGAAACCATCATTGTCTGCGCTGACGCTCCAACCCTGACGCAAGTTTTTTTGGCTTTCACCCCGCCGCCACCAAGGCGTGTCGCTGTCTGAAAGATTGCGCCGCATAAAACGTTCACGCAGCAGGTACACCAGGCCAGCAAACGTCAACAACAAAAACAAAGACAAGGCGTAAACCAACAGGTTGGCGTAGCGTTCAGACTCTGCTTTTTGCAGTTTTTCACCCAGTTCGTTGATGGATTGCTGGGTTTTTTGGCCTTGAGCCTGGAGGCCGCGGACTGAGGTTTCCAAACTCTGAAGTTTGTCGAAATCCCGCATGATGTCTTGCGGCTGTGCTGAAATTGCCCGCCACAGTGCCGCGGCGGCTGAACGTTCCTGCTGGTTTGACGCGGGAGCAGACAACAGCTCGGCGGATGATTTGAGCTGTGGTTCCCGTTCAATGCTCAGGTCAAGCGGCTCGAGCTTTAAGCGTGGCCGCTTGGCGGGTGCGGATTTGCCGGGAGCACCACCAGCGATTCGCTCGGCTTTAGCAGATAGATTTTTTTCAGTTTGAATCGGCCGACTCAAGTCAACCGATGCCTCGGGTGCAGAAGCGGAGTTGGTCGATTTTTTTACTTTTTTGGCGGACTTCGCACCTGATTGAGCAGCAGCCATGCTGCCCGCTGGTAACGCCGCTGAAGGCGCTGTCACTGTCGGCGGCGACACCTGTAACTGCTGCGCACCTAAGGGTGTATTGCGGTCAGGCACAACCTCAGAAACCAGGTCGGCCAGCACAACGTAGCGACGCTCGGTTTTTTGCTGGCAACCGATGCGCAAATACATCGTCACCACAGGCTCATCAACCAGGCTGGACGACCGAATGCGAATCACCGCGTCTTGCGTGCCGGAACCAACCCTTTCGGCAGTCACGCGGACGCGCGATTTGTCTACTTTGTTGTCGGCGTAAAAGACATCAGCATCCAGGCATAAGCTGGTGATGTCATCTTGCGCGTCCAACACCGCCTGAACTGACAAATCCAGCGGCCTGCCAACAAGCGCTGCTCCGCGGTGCCGCCCAAGCGACATCGCCGTGCTGTTGGTGGCCGCCAAAAACATCAGACTCGTCAATAAAACAAAATTCTTTTTCAAAACGATGTGTGTATGTGTAACTTGCCTCTATTTTCGCACACCGATTGGGCTTACGACCTGCGTAATAATACTTTTCCATGAAACCTATCTACACAAAAATCGCTGTGGTCGGCTCCGGCGCGATGGGGCGAGGCATTGCGCAAATCGCGGCTCAAAGCGGCAGCACGGTGAAGCTATTTGATGTACAGCCCCATGCCAGCGACAAGGCCAAAGCCGAATTGGCTGCCCAGTGGGACAAGCTGGTAGGCAAAAGCCGGTTGGACGCCGCAGCCGCTGATGGTCATAAAAACCGCGTGTTGGCTGTCAGTTCGCTGGCCGAATTGGCAGACTGCGACCTGGTGATTGAAGCTGTAGTCGAGCGGTTGGACGTCAAGCAAGCCCTGTTTGCCGAACTAGAGGCGATTGTTTCGCCTCGCACGGTACTGGCTACCAACACTTCGTCGTTATCTGTCACGGCGATTGCAGCCAAACTAAAAACCCCGCAGCGCTTTGCGGGCTACCACTTCTTCAACCCGGTGCCATTGATGAAAGTGGTGGAAGTGATTGCCGGACTGAGGACTGACGCCGCTGTGTGCGCGCAACTCGCAAGCTACGCCAAGCAAATGGGCCATACCGCCGTGCTGGCGCAAGACACACCGGGGTTTATTGTCAATCACGCAGGCCGCGGTTACGGCACAGAAGCGCTGCGTATCGTCAGTGAAGGCATTGCCGACTTTGCCACCATAGACCGTATTTTGCGCGACCAGGTCGGCTTCAAACTTGGGCCGTTTGAGCTGATGGATTTAACGGCGCTGGACGTGTCGCATCCGGTGATGGAATCGGTCTACCACCAATATTATGAAGAAGCCAGATACCGCCCCAGCGTGATCACTGCACAGCGCTTGGCAGGCGGCCTGCTAGGGCGCAAAACCGGTGAAGGCTTTTATAAATACGAAGCTGGTGTGATGCAGGTAGCGCCAGAGGCACCAGCACCGACGATGGCAGACATACCGCCAATTTGGGTGTCACCGCGCGCAACTCGCCGCTCCGAGCTGTTGCAACTCCTGAAAAACCTGGGCGCAAAAATTGAAACCGGCGCATCCGCCTCACCACAGGCTTTGATGTTGGTTGCCCCGCTGGGTTTTGACATCACTACCGTGGCTGTAGTCGAGCGCTTAGATCCAGCCCGCACGATTGGCATAGACATGCTGATTGATGACGCAGCGACCAAACGCCGGGTGCTAGCCACCAACCCCGCCACCCGCGCTGACATGAAGGATGCCGCCCACGCCCTATTTGCGAGCGACGGTAAACCTGTTAGTGTGATTCGCGACAGCGGCGGCTTTGTGACCCAACGGGTGGTCGCCACCATTGTCAACATAGCCAGTGATATTTGCCAGCAAGGCATTTGCAGTCCGAAAGATCTGGAGACTGCCGTTACCCTGGGACTGGGTTACCCATCAGGCCCATTGGCCATGGGCGACCGCTACGGCCCGACCAACGTACTTGAAGTGTTGTTCAACATGCAAACTGTGTACGGCGACCAGCGCTACCGCCCGTCCCCATGGCTGCGCCGCAGGGGCGCGATTGGCCTGAGCCTGATGCATGAGGAGAGTTGACGAACATTGTTATCGGACGCTTGCTCGCGAGCGCCTTTCGCCCTAAAGCGGGCGGCGCGTTCGGCTTGGCAAAGCCAGTTAAGCGGCCCTTGCTGGCATGGCAACAACCACTTTTGAAGTTAATAGAAAATTTACACGGCTGGAGAATCAATGACAAGTTCACTTAAAAGCACCAGCGAAGGCGAAACGCTGATATTGACGATCAGCAACCCTGACTTAAGAAATGCCCTTAGCCCAGAAATGTACGCCGCTGGCATTGAGGCATTGAACGCGTCTGAAGCCAACCCTGCGATCCGCAGCGTCATCCTGACTGGCGAAGGCGCAGCCTTTTGCGCAGGCGGCAATTTGCAGCGCCTGCTGGATAACCGCGCGCAACCTAAAGACGTTCAGGCGCAAAGCATTGACGGTCTGCACAGTTTTATTGACTCGATTCGCGCCTACCCCAAGCCGGTGATTGCAGCGGTTGAAGGCGCGGCCGCAGGCGCTGGTTTTTCATTAGCGTTGGCGTGCGATTTTTGCGTGGCGGCCGACAACGCAGTATTTGTCATGGCGTACAGCTCGATCGGCTTGTCACCTGACGGCGGCGGCAGCTGGGCACTGGCCAGAGCCCTGCCCCGCCAATTGGCGATGCAACTCATGATGTGCGCCGACCGTATCACCTCCCAGCGGCTGCACGACTTGGGCCTGGTCAACCAAGTCTGCCCCAGCGGCCACGCGTTTACCGAGGCGCTGGCACTGGCAGACCGGCTGAACACCAGGGCACCCAACGCTCTGGCCAGCATCAAGGCGCTGGTCAATGACGCGCCCACCAACAGCTTGATGCAGCATCTCGCCCAAGAGCGGGATCACTTTGTTGACAACCTGCGCCATGCGAATGCGGCTGAGGGTATCACCGCATTTTTGGAAAAACGCAAGCCTGATTATCGGTAAGGCGTCAGCAGTGAGTAAAAATAAGCTTTTACCAAAAAATAGGCTTTAGTCACCTATTCCCGCTATTTTTATAGGAGCTACTTGCCCACGTATCAATTGGCTTAGCGCGCTAAACGGTACATAACTGACAGTTAAAGAGTCGCACACGTCAACTTTTAATCATTGACGCTTGATGGATGATTTTGTATGAGAAGTTAATCATTTAAAGCAGTTTTTTGCTTACTGAGCGAAGCAAGCCGGTTACGTTGGCAGACGACAAAACCGGCGCCTCGGGTTTATTTTCGTATACGATATACTTTAGTAACGACTATGTCCACCCTGCCCTGGCTCGCTGAATTACCCCAAAACCGCATAAGCGATGTGCGAGACACGTCGCTGGCCAAGCTGGTACGGGACGACACACTGGCATTGATCCTTAAAGGCGTTTTAGTGCCTGGCCAGCGCATCAATGAACCCGACGTGGCAAGCCGCTTGCGCGTGTCGCGGGTGCCGGTACGTGAGGCGCTGCGCGAGCTAGAAAGCCTGGGTCTGGTGGTGTCCCGCAAGCATTCAGGCGTGTTTGTACGCCAGTTGGATGAAATCGAAATACGCGACCTTTACCAGCTCCGCGGCCTACTCGATGGTTTTGCCGGGCGCTGCGTAGCGCAGTTGCCGCCGCAGCAGCGCAACGACCTCACTCTGCTTTTAACCGCTGTCACCAGCGCCATGCTGCGGGCCTACAGCCAGCAAGACGTTCAAACCTATTACGCAGAAAACCTGCGCTTTCATTGGGCCATCGTACAAGCCACAGGCAACCAGCAATTGCTGGAAACCTACCGAGGCATTGTGCAAAAACTGCATTTGGCACGGCTAAAAAATCTATCGCAAAGCGTCGCCATGCAGGTGTCGATTTCTGAGCACGTCGAGATTGTTGACGCTCTGCGCATGGCAGACGTAAAGCAGTGCGAAGCGCTGATGGCCAAGCACGTGAGCGACGCCTACCAACGCCTGGTGGGCAGCCGAAATTCCGAAACAGGCACTGGCGCAACCCCATGAGAAGACGAATCCTTCTGCAAGCGGCCCCGGCCTTGATCTGCGCGCCCAGCGTGGTCCTGGCCCAATCCAGCTACCCCGCCAAACTCATTCGCTACATCGTGCCTGTGGCTGCTGGCGGCGGCAGCGACACCGTAGGCCGCACCGTCACTGAGCGTTGGGGCAACCAGCTCAAGCAAAGCTTTATTGTTGACAACCAGGGCGGCGGTGGCGGCGTGATTGCCGCTCAGGCTACTGCCCGTGCCGCGCCTGACGGCTACACGCTGATGCAAGGCTACGTGGCCACCCACGGCACCAGCCCGGCCACCCGCAAGCTGCCGTATGACGCGATCAAAGACTTCAGCGCCATCGGCATGATTGGCGCGACGCCGAATGTGCTGGTCGTCAACAGCGCGCTGCCAGTTACCACGGTCAAAGAGTTCATTGACTACCTGCGCAAAAACCCGGGCAAAGTCAGCTACGGCTCTGCCGGACAAGGCTCGCTCACGCACCTAACGATGGAGCTGTTCAAGCAGCTCGTTAACTCGTTCATGGTGCACATTCCGTACCGGGGCATTGCGCCCGCGTTCACCGACTTGATAGGCGGCCAAACCCAGGCCATGTTCCCGGGGCTGGCGGCGGCTGTGCCGCACATTCGCTCGGGCCGCGTGCGGCCGCTGGCGGTGACGGGGCTAAAGCGCCATCCGCAATTTAAAGACCTACCTACGCTGGATGAGTCGGGTTTCAAAGGTTTTGACGCGCAGCAGTGGTATGGCGTGGTCGGTCCGGCTGGAATACCTGCGCCTATCGTCAAACTACTCAATGAGTCACTGGCCGTGGTGCTGCGTGCGCCGGACGCGCGGGACAAGCTGTCGGTTGAAGCGATTGAACCCATCGTGATGCTACCTGAGCAATTTGCGGCTTTCATCAAAGCTGACATTGCCCGATGGAGCAAATTGGCCAGAGACAAGAACATTGCTCTGGAATAGCCTAAATACCTATTAAATACGGCTGCAGCCTATGTGATACGGGCGCTAGCAGCTCCTAACTATATAGCACTTTTAACTTTCTTTAAAATTTTACTTTACCAAAACCTATGGCCCGCAACACCCAAGTCACCGCTGATCACAACGCCCCTGCAGTTACCCAAATCTTGGCTGAGTTTGTCGCTACCCATCCGTCTAGAGGCTGGGCCGACGCCGTCGACCACGAGGCGCACCGCACCTTCATGAACTGGCTGGGCTGCGCCGTGGGCGCGGCGCATCACGAGGCAGCTGACGCAGCGTTAGCCGCGGTCAACATGTTGCAGCCCGCCCCGCAAGCCAGCGTGCTGGGCCGCAGCGAGAAGGTAGACATGGCCAGCGCCGCGCTGCTCAACGGCATCACGTCGCACACCTTTGACTTTGACGACACGCACCTCAAAACCATCATTCATCCGGCCGGGCCGGTGGCGTCTGCCGTGTTGGCAATGGCCGAGCATTTAGGCAATTCAGGCCGTGAAGTGATCGACGCGCTGGTGATCGGTATTGACGTGTCATGCCGGGCTGGCAACGCGATGTACCCAGACCACTACGACCGCGGCTGGCACATCACCGGCTCGACAGGCACGCTCGGCGCAGCGGCAGCGTGTGCGCGTTTGCTCAAGCTGGACGTGCAGCAAACCGCCATGGCGCTTGGCATTGCGGCGTCGCAGCCCATCGGCATGCGTGAGCAATTTGGCACCATGACCAAGCCTTTTCACCCCGGCGGTGCAGCGCGCGCGGGTTTGATGTCAGCCCTGCTGGCCAGCAAAGGGTTTACCGCCAGCTCCAAGGCACTGGAAGCACCCCGCGGCATGATACAGACCATCTCGACCAAGAACGATTGGAGCGAGATCACCCACGAGCTGGGCCAGCGTTTTGAAATATCGTTCAACAGCTACAAACCGTTTGCCTGCGGCATCGTGATTCACCCCAGCATTGACGCTTGTGCCCAAATACGTCAAATTTTGGGCAAGCAAGGCGTCACACCCGAGCAGATCGACCGCATCGAGCTGAAAGTGCATTCACTGGTGTTAGAGCTGACAGGCAAAAAAGAACCGCTAGACGGCCTGCAGGCCAAGTTCAGCGTTTACCACGGCTGCGCGGCGGGTTTGACGTTTGGCTACGCGGCGGAAGACGAGTTCTCAAGCTCGGTCGTGACCCGGCCCGACATGGTGGCCCTGCGCCGCAAGGTGGTGGCCACAGTTGACGATTCGATTGACGAAGCCAGCGCTGACGTGACCGCCGTGCTGGCGGATGGCCGGCGAGTGCATGTGTTGGTTGAGAACGCGATTGGCTCACTCAAAAACCCGATGAGCGACACACAGCTGGAAGCTAAATTTCAAGGTATGTCAAACGCCGTTTTGGGCGCAGGCCGCACGAGTGAGCTCATCAATGCCTGCTGGGCTGTTGGCAACGCTATCGATGTAAAAGCATTGGTAGCACTGGCTGTACCTCAGCGCAAATAAACATGACATCGGCAACCATGACACGCCCAAAAATCGCCATTTTTGGCGACCTCGAACAAGCCCTGCGCCGCCTGGGCACCTGGCAAACCATTGACGCTCAGGCTGACGTGACAGTGCACCATGCGCCGCTGCAAGGCGAGGCATTGGTCGCCGCGCTAAAAGACGCTGACGCGGCCGTCCTGGTACGCGACCGCATCCCGTTTGATGCTGCTCTGCTTTCGCAACTGCCCAAGCTGCGTTACCTGGTGTTCACCGGCTCGCGCAATTCCACCATTGACCTGGCCGCGTTTGAAGCGCGCGGCGTGCCCGTCAGCCACACCGAATGGGGGCCAAGCAAAGACAGCACGAGCGAGCTGACCTGGGCACTGATATTGGCCGCTACGCGCCAGCTGGAACAACAAACCGCCCTGCTGCGCAGCGGCCAGTGGCGTGCAGCCACCGCCGAGCCGCTGGCTGGCGTGTTGCACGGCCAAACGCTGGGCCTGATTGGCCTGGGCGAAATCGGCGGTCGCGTCGCCAAAGTCGGCAACGCACTGGGCATGAAAGTCGTCACCTGGAGCCCCCGCATGACAGCCGAGCGCGCCGTTGAAAAAGGCGCGACGTTTGTGGCGCTAGACGAATTACTCGCCACCTCCAAAGTCGTCAGCTTGCATTTGGTGGCTACCCCGTCCACCACACGGTTGTTGAACGCCGAAAGATTGGCCTTGATGCGACTGGGCAGCCTGCTGGTCAACACGTCACGCTCGGCACTGGTCGATGGCGCGGCGTTGGTTAAAGCATTACAGAAAGGCCAGCCCGGCTTTGCAGCCCTTGACGTGTTTGACACCGAGCCCCTGCCGATGAGCGACCCGCTGCGCCAGTTGCCCAACGTGCTGATGACCCCACACCTAGGCTTCGTCACCGAGCCGGTATACCAGCGCTTTGCCGATGGCGTGACAGAGTGTCTTCAGGCCTGGCTGGCTGGCCAGCCGCTGGTTCGGTTGGTTGGTGCAGTAGCGATGTAAAAAGTCCCTGTAGCCCAAGTAATTAATGCGCTAGCAGCTATTTAAATAATAGCAGCTTGCGGCCCAATTTTAAATCACAGTCAGATGCGTTCTGTCACCCAAAGTTGAACTGACTTCAATGCCTCTGGCAGTTTTGAAGCGTCAGTGCCGCCCGCCATCGCCATATCGGCTTTACCGCCGCCCTTGCCGCCGACCTGCTGCGCGACAAAATTGACCAGCTCGCCTGCTTTGACTTTGCCAATACTGTCGTTCGTTACACCTGCTGCGATTTGCACTTTGTCGCCGTCAACGGCAGCCAGCACAATGACCGCGGTTTTGAGCTTGTCTTTGAGCTTGTCCATCGTGTCGCGCAAAGTTTTTGCGTCCGCCCCCTCAAGCCGTGCGGCCAGCACCCGTAACACGACGCCATCCTTGCCTTTGACATCGACCGCCTGCAGCATCAGCTCATCGCCCTGCGACGAAGCCATTTTGCCTTTGAGCGCGGCGACTTCTTTTTCAAGTGACTTGACGTTATCTAACATTTGGTCGATGCGGTGCTGCAGCTCAGCCGGGTTGGCTTTGAGTGATGCCGCCGCCGCGCCCACAGTTGTCTCCAGCGTTTGCAAATAGGCCAGCGCGGCATGGCCAGTCACAGCTTCAACCCGGCGAACGCCAGATGCCACGCCAGATTCGCTGGTGATTTTGAACACACCAATGTCACCTGTGCGGCCTACGTGCGTGCCGCCGCAGAGCTCTTTGCTTCCGCCGATTGTCAAGACGCGAACGGTGTCACCATACTTTTCACCAAACAGCATCATGGCACCGGTTTTTTGTGCGGCTTCCATGTCCATCTCCCTGGCATCTGTTGCTTGGTTGGCCAAAATTTCAGCGTTGACCAATGCCTCAATTTCGCGGATTTGCGCGTCTGTGACTGGCGCGTTGTGGGTAAAGTCAAAACGGGTTTTGTCCGCATCAACCAGGCTGCCCTTTTGCTGCACATGCGTGCCCAGCACCTCGCGCAGGGCTTTGTGCATCAGGTGGGTGGCGCTGTGGTTGCGGATGGTGGCAGCGCGAATTGCAGTGCTGACTTGCGCGGTGACTTCGTCGCCTACTTTGAGTGTGCCGCGGCTAACGCTGCCGTGGTGTCCGAATACGTCGGCTTTGATTTTTTGCGTGTCATCGACTGCAAATACGGCACCACTGAAAAAGATCGAACCCTGATCGCCCACCTGCCCGCCGCTCTCGGCATAAAACGGCGTGGTGCTGAGTACGACGATGCCGTTTTGCCCGGCGTTCAAAGACTGCACGGCTGCACCATCAAAGTACAGCGCTACCACTTTCGCAGTCTCTTCAAGCAGCGTGTGGCCGGTAAAGGCATGACCTGCACCTGAGTAATCCAGCGCTTTGTCCATCTTGAATTTGCCTGCGGCTCTGGCTTGCGCTTTCTGCTTGTCCATTGCCAAGTGAAAGCCTGCTTCGTCCACGCTTAATCCCCGCTCGCGGCATACGTCTGCTGACAAATCAAGCGGAAAGCCATACGTATCGTGCAGCTTAAAGGCCACGTCGCCCGGCAAGACTTTCGTGTCTGCCAGCGCAGCGTCAAGAATCGTCATCCCAATCTCAAGGGTCTCAAAAAACCGTTCTTCTTCGACCCGCAGCACATCCATCACCTTCGCACCGTCGGCTTTTAAACGCGGATAAGCATCACCCATCATGGCGACCAAATCTGGCACCAGCTTGTGGAAAAACGGCGTCTTTTTGCCCAGCTTGTAGCCGTGACGAATCGCGCGGCGAATGATGCGGCGCTGCACGTAGCCGCGGCCTTCGTTCGACGGGTTCACGCCGTCGCTGACTAAAAATGCGGTGGCACGAATATGGTCGGCAATCACGCGCAGGCTCTTGTTGTTCAAATCCGGTTCGCCCGTTTCGCGGGATGCGGCTTTGATCAGCGCGTCGAAAATATCGATCTCGTAGTTGCTGTGGACATGCTGCAGGATCGCGGCCAGGCGCTCCAGCCCCATGCCGGTATCGACGCAGGGCGCGGGCAGCGGCGTGACCGATCCGTCTTCGGCCATGTTGAACTGCATGAACACGTTGTTCCAGATTTCGATGAAGCGGTCGCCGTCCTCGTCCGGGCTGCCCGGCGGGCCGCCGGCAATGTGGTCGCCGTGGTCATAAAAAATCTCCGAGCACGGGCCGCAGGGGCCGGTGTCGGCCATCATCCAGAAGTTGTCGGACTTGTAGCGGCCGCCCTTGTTGTCGCCGATGCGGATGACGCGCTCCGGCGGCAGGCCGATTTCTTTCGTCCAGATGTCGTAGGCCTCGTCGTCTTCTTCGTACACCGTCGCCAGCAAACGTTCGGCCGGCAGTTTGTACACCTCGGTCAGAAGCTCCCACGCCCATTTCAGCGATTCGCGCTTGAAATAGTCGCCAAAACTCCAGTTGCCCAGCATTTCGAAAAACGTGTGATGCCGCGCGGTGTAGCCGACGTTTTCCAGGTCGTTGTGCTTGCCGCCCGCGCGCAGGCAGGCTTGCACCGAAGCGGCGCGTACATAGGGCCGCTTGTCTGTGCCCAGGAACACGTCCTTGAACTGCACCATGCCCGCATTGGTGAACAGCAGCGTGGGGTCGTTGCCGGGTACGAGCGACGAGGAGGCGACGAGTTGGTGGCGCATTTCCTCGAAAAACTCCAAAAAAGCCTGGCGCACTTCGGCG
>JAYWFR010000042.1:0-2479 GCA_043778695.1 Polaromonas sp.
GGACGCCAAGCAGATTCAAGAGATCAAGGCGCTGTATGGGTTTGACAAACCCGCACCAGAAAGATTTGTGCAAATGCTGGGACAGTATTTTCGGTTCGACCTAGGCAAAAGTTTTTTTCAAAACAAAGACGTCTGGCAACTCGTCAAAGAAAAGTTACCGGTGTCCATCAGCCTTGGGTTGTGGACGTTTTTCATCAGCTATCTGATAGCTGTGCCGCTAGGTGTGGCCAAGGCGGTGCGGGCCGGGTCACGGTTTGACTTCGTTACCAGCCTCATCGTTCTTGTCGGTTACGCGATTCCAGGCTTTGTTTTAGGCGTGGCTTTGCTGGTGGTGTTTGGTGGGCAATTGCAGTTATTTCCGCTGCGCGGGCTGACGTCGAGCAATTGGGAAACGCTGAGTTGGGGCGCGAAGGTCACTGACTACCTGTGGCACATCACATTGCCGATCATTGCAATGGTGCTGGGCAGCTTTGCGGTGACGGCAGTGCTGACAAAAAATTCATTCTTGGAAGAAATTCGCAAGCAGTATGTGCTGACGGCCCGGGCCAAAGGTTTATCTGAGCGGCAGGTACTGTACAAACACGTTTTTCGCAATGCGCTGATACCCATCATCACGGGCTTTCCGGCGGCTTTTATTGGCGCTTTTTTTACCGGGTCGCTGTTGATTGAAACGCTGTTTTCGCTCGATGGCCTGGGCCTGCTGAGTTATGAAAGCGTGATTCGGCGCGACTACCCGGTTGTGCTGGGCACGCTGTATTTGTTCACGCTGATTGGGCTGGTGACAAAGTTGATCAGCGATCTTTGTTATGTGCTCGTCGATCCCAGAGTGAAGTTCGATTAGTTGAAGCTCGATCAATGACAGCGCCTTCACTTTCCCCCTCAAAACGCGCCTGGCTGCGCTTTAAAAAGAACAAGCTCGGGTTCTGGAGTTTGGTTATTTTCTCAACACTGGTGGTGCTGAGCCTGTTTGCCGATGTTCTGTCTACAGACAAACCGTTGGTCGTTAGCTACAAGGGCACGCTGTACTTTCCAGTGGCCATAGACTACTCAGAAAAAACCTTCGATGGCGACTTTGACACGCCTGCCGACTACCTTGACCCCTTCATCAAAGACAAGCTGACGGCGGGCGCAAATTGGGCCATTTACGCACCCAACCCATACGGCCCTAAAACCATCAACTACTTTGCTAAATCGCCCAACCCATCAGCTCCGTCCTGGGACAACCTGCTGGGCACTGACGACCGGGGGCGCGACCTGCTGGCGCAGCTGATTTACGGCTTTCGCCTGAGCGTATTGTTTGGCCTGGCACTGACAGCGATTGGCGTGGTGATTGGTGTCATCACCGGTGCAATTCAGGGGTACGCGGGCGGCAAGACTGATCTGGTTGCGCAGCGGTTTATTGAAATTTGGGGGTCGATGCCTGAGCTGTATTTGCTCATTATTTTCAGCGCCGTGTTTGCGCCCAGCGTCGCGCTCTTGTTGTTTCTGCTCAGTCTGTTTGGCTGGATGGGCTTGTCGGACTATGTGCGTGCCGAGTTTTTGCGCAACCGCCAGCTTGACTACGTTCGCGCCGCGCGGGCGTTGGGTGTGAGCAATTTGCAAATCATGTGGCGGCACATTTTGCCCAACAGCATGACGCCGGTCGTCACGTTTTTGCCGTTTCGCATGAGCGCGGCTATTTTGGCTTTAACCTCGCTTGATTTTTTGGGCCTGGGCGTGCCGCCCGGAACGCCCTCGCTGGGCGAACTTTTGAGCCAGGGCAAGGCGAATATTGATGCGTGGTGGATATCACTGTCGACTTTTGCAGTGCTGGTCATCACGCTGCTGCTGCTGACCTTCATGGGTGACGCTCTGCGTGACGCGCTGGATCCCAGGAAAGCAGACAAATGAACAAAGCTCTTCTCGAGGTTAAAGACCTGCGCATCTCCTTCGCGGGCAAAGAAGTTGTTCACGGCATCGACTTTTCCATTGCCCCTGGTGAAAAGCTGGCGCTTGTCGGCGAATCAGGCTCTGGCAAAACCATCACCGCCCTCAGCCTTTTACGACTTGTGCAAAACGCAGAAGTGCAGGGCAGCGCAGTTTTTCAGTCACCTAAAGGCGAGGTCGAACTGTTGGGCATGTCCGAGCGATTGCTGCGCGGCATTCGCGGGCAGGACATTGCCATGATTTTTCAGGAGCCTATGACAGCGTTAAACCCGCTGTTCACGATTGGCAATCAAATTGAAGAAATATTGGCATTAAAACAAGGCCTGGCCCAGGTAAAACGTGCGCAAGCAGCTATTAAATTACTAGCAGACACAGGCATCACCGAGCCCGAACGCAGGGCTGGGTGCTACCCGCACCAGCTATCGGGCGGGCAGCGCCAGCGTGCCATGATCGCCATGGCGCTGGCTTGCCAGCCCAAGCTGCTGCTGGCTGACGAGCCAACCACTGCCCTTGACGTAACCGTGCGCACGCAAATTTTGGATCTATTGGCTGA
>JAYWFR010000043.1:0-5938 GCA_043778695.1 Polaromonas sp.
ATGAAAACGGCGCTGCATGCTGACACCCCCGTCATTCACCCCGAGCTGGGCGACAACCTCTGCTTTACCCGCAGCCTTGACACAGGCGGCGTAGACGAAGCTTTTGCGCGTGCTGACGTGGTGGCAGAGGCCACCTTCGACTTTGGCCGCCACACTGGCGTGACGCTGGAGACGCGCTGCCAGATTGCAGACTACAGCGCTGCATCTTGCCAATTAACGGTCTACCACTCGCAGCAGGCACCGCACATGATGCAAGACCTGTACGCCCGCCAGTTTGACTTAGCCGAGAGCTCTGTGCGAGTCATTTGCAAAGACGTGGGCGGCTCATTTGGCATCAAGGTACACGCCTATCCGGATGACTTTGCAACGGTAGCCATATCGATATTGCTCAAGCGCCCGGTCAAGTTTGTAGCTGACCGGCTAGAGTCATTTACCAGCGACATTCACGCGCGTGAACACCACATCAAAGGGCGGATTGCCGCTACCAAAGATGGCGAGATACTGGCGTTTGAAATTGACGACACCACCGGCATTGGCCCCTATTCGATGTTCCCGCGCACCAGCGGCATTGAGGGCAACCAGGTGGTTAATCTGACAGGCGGCCCTTACAAACACAAGGCCTACCGGGCCAAACTCAATGTTGTGTTTTTAAACAAAACACCCACCTGCCAATATCGGGGCGTGGGCCACCCGGTCGCTTGCGCAGTGACCGAAGGGTTAGTTGACTTGGCCGCTGCCAAGCTGGGGCTAGACCCGCTCGAAATGCGCAAACGCAACGTGATGCCCGACGACGGCTACCCCGCCACCGGCGCATCAGGCATCAAGCTTGAAGTGCTGTCGCACGAAGCCTGTCTGAGAAAAATGGAAACGCTGATGGACTACCCGGCCCTGCTGGCCGAGCAAGCTGCACTGCGCGCCCAGGGCGTTTACCGGGGCATTGGCTTTGCCACGCTGATTGAGCTGACCAACCCGGGTGCGGCTTTTTACGGTGTGGGTGGCGCACGTATTTCGGCACAAGATGGCGCCACCGCTAGGTTAGAACCTAGCGGTGCTGTGACCGTGATGGTCAGTGTGGGTGAACAAGGCCAAGGAACAGAAGCCATTTTTTCGCAGATCACCGCTGATGCAGTGGGCGTACCCATGAGCCAAGTGCGCATCGTCACGGGTGACACCCAAACTACGCCCTATGGCGGCGGCACTTGGGCATCACGCGGCGCAGGCATTGGTGGTGAAGCCGTGCTGCAAGCCGGCCTGGCACTGCGTACGAACATATTGAAAGTCGCCGAGGTCATCCTTAAACGTGATGTGAGCACCTTAAGTCTTAGTCAAGGCTCCGTAGTCGACGCGGACACTGGCGAGGCACTGCTACCCTTTGCCGAGCTGGGCCGCGTGGCTTACTTCAGGCCAGACACCCTGCCTGCAGGTTTCACCCCCGAGCTAATGGTCACCCGCCACTATGCACAGCGCGACTACCCCTTTATTTTTACCAACGGCGTGCAGGCGTCCTACGTTGAGGTCGACGTTGAGACGGGCTTTGTCAAACTGCTCAAGCACTGGGCGGTTGAAGACTGTGGCCGCGTGATTAACCCCATGCTGGTCGATGAACAAATACGCGGCGCGATTGTGCAGGGCATCGGTGGCGCATTGTTCGAAGAATGTCTGTACGACGCTGCTGGCCTGCTGCAAAACGGCAGCATGGCCGACTACCTGGTGCCGATGGCGGGGGAGATGCCAGACATCACCATTGCCCATATTGAAACGCCCACCCGCAGTTCAATGCTGGGTGCGAAGGGGGCGGGCGAAGCGGGCACGGCAGGCGCTCCGGGTGCGGTAGTCAACGCAATTAACGACGCGTTACGGCCCCTAAAAGCTGGAGTGTGGTCACAACCGGTGACACCTGAAAAAATACTCAAGGCTCTGGGTCAAATTTAGCAAATCGCGGCGAGGCAGGCGCTTCGGACTGTTGCGTTAAGCAAATTTAGGTCATTAACCTTAAAGTTTTGTGGACATTAGGCGTGAGTTTCTGTGAAAATCTGAAAATTCACAGGCTTCTCGCAAAATATCCAATGTTCACATCAAAACTGAATTTCAGCAACCTGCTAGCCCGGCTCACAGCAGTTGCTTTGTTATCGGTTGCGCTCAGCGCCCGCGCTGCAGACTCGATTGTTGTAGGTCGCTCACTGGCACTTAGCGGGCCGCTTAAAAGCTATGGTGAGGCCAAGCGGGACGGCGGTGATGCTTACATCAACAAGGTCAATGCTGCGGGTGGTGTTGGGGGCAAAAAAATTGAACTGGTCACATTGGACGACGTGTACACACCAGCCACCACAGCCGAAAATTTAAAGAAAATCAACGCTGAGCGCAGCCCTACTGCGTTTTTGGGTCTGTTTGGTGTGCCTACCGTAGCTGCCGCCCTGCCAGTTTTGCTGGAGCTGAAGGTCCCTGCCATCGGCCTGACATCCGGCACCGATGCGCTGCGCACGCCCCTGAACCGATACGCCTTTCCCGTCAGGGCCAGCTACGCCGACGAAGCGCGCAAGCTGGTCAACCATGTCAAGACGGTCAACATCACCAAAGTCAGCGTGATCTACACGACCAATCCGTTTGGCGAAAGTGTCAAAAACACGCTACTCAATGCGCTCAAAGACGCAGGCATCAACGCCAAAACCTACAAGCTTGACCCGACCGGCTCTGACGCTGCCGAGGCAGCTCGACTGGCTAATACTGATGAGCCGCAAGCCATTTTTATGACCATGCTGTCGCAAGCAGCCATTCCTGCTTTGACGGAAATCAAGAAAACAAATTTTCGTGGTGCGCTTTACACTTTCTCGCCTGTAGACACTTCAACTATTACCAAACAATTGGGCGAGAAAGCCAACGGTCTGGCCATCACGCAGGTGGTGCCGATTCCGAACGGCGCGCGCGTCAAAGTCGTGGCTGAATACGTGCAGGCTTTGACTGAACTGGGCAAAGGCGTGCCCAGCTTTTACGGGCTTGAAGCCTTTATTGAGGCTAAAGTCTTGGTTGAAGGCTTAAGGCGAGCGGGAACAAACCCAACACCTGCCTCGTTGGTGAAAAGTCTGGAAACGTTACGCGACTTTGACCTGGGTGGCTACTACGTCACCTACAAGCCCGAAGTCCACACGGGCAGTTTGTTTGTAGAAGTGAACGTCATCAACTCACTTGGTGAGGTAAAGCGCTAGCGGCAGGCATACGGACGGCCAACACCTTATCGATCCGTTTTCCGTCCAGGTCCACCACTTCAAACCGCCAACCTGCACATTCAACCGTATCGGTGATGTTGAGCAGCAGTCCCGACACACTTTGCAGCAAACCCGCAACGGTGTTGTAGCGGCCCTTGTCTTCGTCAGGTAACTCTTTGATGTCGAGCCGAGCTTTCAGCTCGGCCACGGGCATCACGCCATCAATCAGCCAGCTGCCATCAAGGCGCTGGGTTGCCCAGGCATCAATCTGTGCGCCAGGTTGCAATTCACCGGTAATGGCCTCCAACATGTCCAGCGGCGTGACCAAACCCTGCACCACGCCGTATTCGTCGACTACAAACACCATGCGGGTGGACTTGGCGCGGAACTGCTCAAGCAGTTCCATCCCCGTTAAAGTTTCAGGCACAAAGACAGCGGGTGCAACATGTACGCCCATTCGTTCGTCATCAGCTGCAGCAGCGCTGGCGCTTACTGCAAGTAAAGTGGCCAGCTTCACCACACCCACAACCTCGTCCAGGCTCCCGCGGCACACCGGATACCACGAGTGTCCAGTAGCACCAGCTTTTCGAATTGCCTCTGAAACAGTATCAGCGACGTCTAGCCAAGCAATGTCTGACCGCGGCAGCATCAGGGAAGCCAGCAAGCGGTCATCCAACAAAAACACGTTTTGCACCATCTGGTGCTCGTGCTCTTCAATCAACCCTGCATCGACGCCCTCTTCCAAGCTGGCGGTAATTTCCTCTTCCGTCACCGCGCGCCCGGCACTGGTGTTGACCCGTAACAGCTTTAAAACGCTTTGTGTGCTGAACGACAGCAATTTGACGAACGGCTTGGCTGCGCTGGCTACTCCCATCATCGGCCGGGATACCAAGCGTGCTACCGCCTCGGGGTAGAGCTGGCCGATCCGCTTGGGCACCAGCTCGCCGAACACAATCGTGATGTAAGTGATCACCGCCACGACAAGCGCTGTGGCGGAAATATCGGCAGCCCTGACAGGCACACTGAATTCCTGAATCCACCTTGACAGCCCAGCGCTAAACGCCGCTTCGCCAATAATGCCGTTAAGCATACCGATTGACGTGATACCGACCTGAACCGACGACAAGAATTGAGTGGGCTGCTTCATCAACTCCAACGCAGCTAGAGCACCTTTGTCGCCCGACTCAGCGATGGCTGCCAATCGCGCCTTGCGGCTGGATGCCAACGCCATTTCAGACATGGCGAACACGCCGTTAAGCAAGGTTAAAAACGCAATCAGCAAAAAATCCATGGATTTCAATAGAAAATAAACACATGTCACTGTACTTGATTGGCGACCTGCAAGGCTGCGATGAACCGCTAGCGCGTCTGCTGCAATCGGTTGATTTTTCGCCCAGTCGGGACACGCTTTATCTACTTGGCGATCTGGTCAATCGGGGGCCAGACTCGTTGGCTGTGCTGCGCCGCCTGCGCGCGCTGGGCAATGCCGCGCACAGCCTGCTAGGTAACCACGATTTGCACGCGCTGGCGGTCTGGCAAGGTGTTCGACCAGCTGGCAGAGGCGACACACTAAGCGAGCTGCTGGCCGCGCCGGACAGCGACGAGTTGATGAACTGGCTGCGCCACCGCGACATGGCCATTGAGGCACACGGTTGGCTGATGGTGCATGCCGGTGTCTTGCCACAGTGGACTACCGCACAAACGATGGCCTTAGCCAGTGAGATTGAGCGGGCGTTGCGCAGCCCAGATTTCAAAAACTTTTTAGCTGATTTGTTTGCCAATCAACCCGGGAAATGGCTAGATAATTTGCGGGGAATGGCTCGATCGCGCATCATCGTAAATGCTCTGACCCGCTTACGCTTTTGCGCTGCTGATGGGGAGATGGAATTCAACACCAAGGGCGGCTTGGCGGACGCCCCTGACGGATACCTGCGCTGGTTTGAAGTGCCGGGCAGGCAGACGCTTAACCAGCCGATTGCGTTCGGCCATTGGTCAACCCTCAATGCAGGGGAAATGATGCACCACAACACATTGGCACTTGACACCGGCTGCGTGTGGGGCGGTTGCCTGACAGCTGCCAAGCTGAGTAAGTCGTTCGGCGAATTTGAGTTGATTCAGATTCAGTGTGAGCAGTCACAAAAGCCCGGACCCTAGGAGCCTGGGCGGCAGAAGGGACGTTGGCTGCAAATTGACCGCAGCGGTCTATTTTTCGCCAATTTCTTGCCAAATATCTAGATATTCGTCGGCGAAATCGTCAAAAACTAGCCTCGCTGGGGCCAATTTTCGCTTCCACGCCTTCTACCGCCCAGGCTCCTAGCTGACTTTGGCGGTGTCGGTGGTTTGAGTAGCCCATCCATCAGCCAAGGCCCTTGCGATGCTGGCTGAAAGCAACAACACCGCAGACGAAAAGTAGATCCACATCAAGACAACCACCAGCGAGCCCGCCGCACCGTAGGCAGACACCACGGCTGCGGTTGACAGATAAAGTGCCATCAAATGTTTGCCAACGGCAAACAGCACTGCACCGGCGGATGCCCCCATGACCAAGTAGCGCAAAGACGGTTTTGGGCCTGCACTCATACGCATCAGCGCTACAAACAAAACCACACAAAATACGAACGAGATCAATTCGTTGATCGCAAAGGCGAGTTTTTCAATCGGCAGAAAGCCACCCACCCAGGTTGAAACTAGCCCGAGAGCCGTTGACACCACAAGAGAAATGAGTAGCAAGAAGC
>JAYWFR010000044.1:0-5926 GCA_043778695.1 Polaromonas sp.
GCCTTTTAGGATTGGTAACGTTAATAGTTTTCACTATGTTTTTCATAGCTACTTACGCCCGTATTTATTGAGCCAGAGGCTGATTTAGTGATAAAAAGAAATCTCATCTATTCACTTACATGCACGCGCGTGCGGCGGATGTCTGATTGGCGAATAAAAACTGTCAACATGACGCTCGGTATTGGTTGGTTGCTTGATTTAATAGGCACTGTATTGAACGCCTATTTATCACCGTCATTTTTGTCTCGGCGTGCTTTTCTAATGGCCTTGATTGAGCTGAAATCTAGAAGCAGCCATTCCAAAACGCTCAGTTTTTTGCCAGCAAGGCGCTGCTGCAACGCAATATTGACTTCTTCTTTTTCATGTTTAGGTTTTGGGGCGCGAGGAGAGATGTACGTTCGGTAAATTACATAACCCATCGCGCCGCAAATCAACCCGACGATCAAGGCGATGAGGTAGGCGTTGTCATCAGGCATTTTTTTACACCCAAAACCTTATTACCCAACACTCCCCAAAAAAGCGACCCAACCCCCAAGCCGATTAACAGGAATGCTCTTACTTGGTTACCCCAACGATCGGTACCCCAGTCACTGGCTCGCTCGCATAAAAAAAAGACCGTTCCAAAACCCCATATGAAATAGCAAAGCAAAGCGCTTATGTACATGGTTGGTGTCATTTTTTGCACCCGCACCCTGCATTTGCGGGCGGTGAAAATTGAGCTACCGTATCAACCGTACTTCCAAGTACCCCTACGGCTGTGCTGATGCCGTCGCCCGCGGCTCTTGCACCCCTCAAAAATCCGCTGCGGACATTGAGCAAAGCCGCGCCTAGACCGCTCAAATTTGCGCCCGCGCCAAATGCCCCACCCAGTAACGCTGACGTAACTGCCGAGTCGTGATTGGCAGCAACCGCAGCAAAATCAAGTCCGCTTCCAATAAACTCGTTTGCCTGGCTAAGTCCATAGCCAGCAACCGCATTTCCCGCTATAGCACCACCGATAAAACCGCTGGTAAACCTCGTTGCGCTGCCTAGGGGGACAAGTGCGCCAGCAGCTCCAGTAATGAGACCGCCGACCCCAGCGAGCACAATGTTGCCAAATTTTGCGCAGGGATCTAATGACTTTTTATACGCACTCGTGCCGCCGCCGATAATTGTGACAATCAAAACCCAAGGGACTTCCCCACTCGGGTCACGCAGGTTGAGTGGGTCAGATCGGACATAAAGGTACTGGTTTATTCCGCCTCGGAGCCCTATCGGGTCTTGGCTGACATACCGCCCCGTCTCCCGGTCATAGTACCGATGCCAGTTGTAATGCAACCCCGTCTCCTCATCCAGATACTGCCCAGGCAAGCGCAGGTTGAGCTTAATGGTCGGGTTGTTGGCCGTAGCCGCTGGCGTGATGATGGCGGCTTTGCCAAAAGCGTTGTAACTGGCTGCCCACACCACATTGCCCGCCTTGTCTGTGGCTTGCAGTGGGGTTTGCAGGTGGTCGTGGTGAAGGTAGGCGAAGCTTGATTGAGTGTTGCTGTTGTTGGTTTTAACGAACAGCACGACGGTGGTGAATTCGCTGTTGGGCCTGGGGCCGTACTGGGTGGTGATTTGCGGTGCTGCGCTGGTTGTGACAGTGCCGTCGGCATTCAGGGTAATGGCCTGGGTGCTTTCTGCGATCAGGCCTTCGTCTGCGTACAGGTAGTAGGTGCGCAGGGGTTGTGCCAGTGCCTGGCCAGCAGCGCTTTTGTATTGTTCTTTCCAGATGCGGCGGTCGAGAGGGTCGTAGCCGTAGCGGGCGATTAGCTTGGTTTGCAGGCTGGCTTGGACGTTGCTGGCATCGTTGACTTCAATCAGGCGGTTTTGGGTGTCGTAGCTGTACTGGGTGACTTTGTTTCCTGCGCTGCCTGCGGGTTCGGTCTTTTGGGTCAGGTTGCCTGCATCTAAGCTGTTGGCGGCGATGAAAACACTATTTATTTGATAGCTGCATACGCCCGTATTTATTGATCCAGGGGATGATTTAGCATCTGAAAATAGTACATTTAAGTTGCTTTCCTTATCCGATGGAAAAAAATTAGTCATCAGCACTGTCAGCCTCTAACAAATCCAATTGAGCTGCTAGCGCCGCGATGCTTGGCAAGCTGTCTATCACCGCTGCTGGCAGTGCAGTGCGAAAGGTGGACACGCCCATTGGCGTTTCGACGCCACGCAGCGCGTACTCGACCATGGTTTTCTTTTTGCTTTTGCACAAAATCATGCCGATGGTGGGCGCGTCCACCGCCGCGTCACGCACCAGGTCGTCTACAGCTGCCAGGTAGCCGTTGAGCTGGCCGGTGTATTCAAACCTGAACTCGGTGTTTTTGAGTTCTATCACCACGTAGCAGTGCAGCTTGGTGTGATAAAAAAGCAGGTCGATATAAAACTCGTCGCCTTCAATGTCCAGCTTGTATTGGCTGCCTACAAACGCAAAGCCTACGCCCAGCTCGATTAGAAAGTCTCGCAAATGGTTGATGAGCGCTTTTTCGATGCTTCGTTCGTTCACGGCATCCGTCAACCCTAAAAAGTCAAAGGCGTAGGGGTCTTTGACCAAGTCGCGTGCCAGCTCGGACTGTGGGGCGGGCAGTGTCCGCTCAAAGTTGTTTTGCGCCTGGCCCAGCCGGGTGTGAAGATGGGTCTCGATTTGGTATTCGAGCGCGGCACGGCTCCAACCGTTGGCTGTGGTTTGCAGGATGTACCACTTGCGCAGCGCGGGGTCTTTGAGCTGCTCAATGATGAGGCAGTTATGCCGCCAGGGAATTTGTGCACCAAGCTGCTGCACTATTGCTTCGTCAGGCCAACTCTCGGCAAAAGCACGCATATATTTCAGGTTGCGCAGCGACAACCCCTTCATGTCTGGAAACTCGCTGCGCAGGTCGCTGGCCAGTTGCTCAATCACCTTGGCACCCCAGCCTTGCTGGGCCTGGCGGGCAATGATTTCGCTGCCAATACGCCAATAAAGCATGACCAGCTCGCGGTTAACGGCAAGGCTGGCTTTGATTCGGGACGATCGAATCAGGCTTTTCAGCTCGACCAGCCATTGGGCGTAGTCGTTGAGCGACGGGGTTAATGCGGACATGACTAGGTTTTGCGCTGCTTTTTATTCGAATTTGAAACCTAAATGCTATTTATTTAATAGCTGCTTACGCACATATTCATGGGGCTAGAGGCCTAAATGACACTTAAAAAAGCCCTCAAAAGGTCTTTTTTCGATGTTTTTACTGGTTAACGGGCGACTTCGGGTCCAGCAGCAGCGCCATCACGTCTTTGATCTGCTCGACCGTCAAGATGCCCGCATGGCCAAAGCGTGGCATGCCTGAGCAGGCGTTGTAGGCTTTGCTGTTCCACAACTTGCCCCAGGTGTAGTCAACAATCGGTTTGCTGGCCACGGCTGTTGGGTCTGTCACGCCGCGCAGCTTGCCGTAGTTGTACAAGCTGGGGCCCAGCGAGCCGTAGGACAGCTCGGTTTTGCTGATCTGGTGGCAGTTGTAGCAGCTGCCGCCGTTGGCATCCGCCGCCTTGTCAGTCCAGGTCAGGCCGCGGCCGTTTTGGGCGATTTTTTCGCCTTCAGTCCAGTTGCCGATCAATTTTCCATCGGGCGGAAACTTGACGGTTTTCAGGTTTGCCTCTTCGATTGCCTTGGCCAGTTTTTCATCGACTGACTTGTCTTGTGCATCTGAGCAGGCCTGGTTAGACGCATCGAGTGTCAAGCGGTCGAGCTTGGCATCGCCCTGCTCCCTGAAGGAGCTTTTCATGGCCTGGTTGGTAGCCACGTCGACGTCTTGTGCGTTGGGCGTCATGGCGCAGCCTGCGACCAGAGCAGCTGCAGCGACGGCGGATAGTTTTGAGATTGCTTTTTTCATATCATTCCATCAACCTTCGATCAGCGCTTGAGGGCCGGCGCTGTCGACACGCCGCCCTTGCTATTCACACCCATGTACACACCGAGTGCTACCGTCACATCAGACGCATAGCCCGGGTACGGAAAGCGTTGCTGGCGGTAGCAGTCGTTCAGGCGGCGCTGCATGCTCCACAAGTCACCAGCCGACACACGGTACGCAGGCCAGGAGCCAAAGCCAGTACTGGCACCGGGCTGCTTGGTCAGATTCGGCAAATCTTGCAGGCGAATGCGTTTGTTGTCTTCACCATGGCAGGACGCGCATGAAAAGTCCATCGGCCCGCCGCGCAGGTAAAACACTTTTTTGCCGACTTCGTACATCAGCTTTTCTTGTGCGTGTTTTTGCGGCAAGTTAAAGGCCATGTCGCGTGATTCGGCGGAGATGTATGCCGCAAGCGATTCGATGGTTTTTTGTTCGCCTGCGCCAAAGGGCGTTTTGGCAATCTCAGCAGCATTAAAGCCTTGCAACTGCTCCATACAGGTCAGCAGGCGCGACTCAAGATCTTGCACCCGCTGGGTGTCTGCAAAGTAGCGCGGTAGCTCGACAAATGCGCCTTTGACCACGCCTGCGCCTTTGCCCAAGTCGCACTTTTCAAGCGATGCGTTCTTGAGGCCGCGTGCCTGCTTCCAGATGCCTTCGCCTCTGGCCTCATACAGTTCGGCCGGGTTGCCGTCGGCCAGCATGGCGCGGTACTCGGCGATGCCTTCGGCGGTGGTTTTTTGGGCCAACACCGGCGAAGCAAGCGTCATCCCGATGATGCCAAGAGTCGCAGTAGCAGTGTATTTTTTCATGGCAGCATCACGCAACCGTGGCCTCATCAGTGCGCTTCTCACCCCGGTTGTCGACCCAGGTCACAGCAATCTTGTCACCTGCTTTGGCGCCCTTAAAGCTGAACTGCATGTACGGGTTTTTAGACACTGCTGTGCCCCATTGCGCGCTCATCACGGGCTTGCCGTTCCAGGTGGCGCTGATGGACTGAATGAACCAGGCCGGTACGGTTTTACCGGCTGCATCTTTGCGCTGGCCGCTTTCCATCTCGTGGCTAACCAGCACCCGCACGGTGGTTTTGTCGCCTTGGGCTTGGGCCCGGATTCTCATGGGATCTGACATGTTTTTCTCCTGATCTTTGTGGGATGTACGGCTTAACCGCCGCAGCCGCCGAGGGTGACTTTGACTTCTTTGACCGCGTAGTAATACTTGTCACCCGCCTTGGCCAGCGCATACACGTTAGATGATTGGCCCATCTTGATGTTGGTCTCTACATTCGCATCGGTGCCAGCCATGATCTCAAACTCAGCCGCTAATGCGCTGGGATTTTTCTCGACGACAAAGGCGATTTGCGTGGTGCCAGCAATGTTGCTGAGGGCACCGACGCGCACGACGTTGCCGTTTTCAGCAATTTCAGGTGCGCGCAGCACCAGGTCTTTGCTTTCGACAGGGGCGCTGGTTGCACCCATCGCCTTGGCAGCATCGGCGAGCGATTTGCTGTCAAAAGCGGCTTTGTTCCAGCCTGGGGCATTCACAGCAGCCGTTTGGGCATGCGCAGCAGGCAATACGCTTGCCAAGGCTACCGCTGAGGCTGTGCGGTGTAAAAAATCACGACGTTCCATGGTGGACTCCTTCAATACAAACTGATTTGAAAACTAACTGACTTGACTCGATTGGACACAAAAAATTCAATGTTGGGAATAGGACTATTTCTAGTTTGCTAACTTCGTAAGGCAGCATGCCACCCATCAGCCACTGCGCAACCTGAGCTGATTCAGCTGCATTCAGGGCTTGAGCCGGCATCGCAATAGCGCCCCAGGCACCTTGCCCGCCATGCTTGATTTTGCCCGACAGCAGATTGACCGCACCGCCCGTGGTTTTGTAGCGCGCCGCAATGTCTTTAAATGACGGGCCGACCAGCTTGTTGCTCATGCCGTGGCAAGCCAGGCAGGCGTTTTTGACGAGTACCGGTTTGATACTTTCCAGCGATGCAACTGCTATTTTTTCAGGAGCTG
>JAYWFR010000045.1:0-13898 GCA_043778695.1 Polaromonas sp.
GGCCACACCTATGTCGCTTACGGCCCGCTGGCGGCAGGCGCTACACAGGTCATTTTTGAAGGCATCCCGACCTTTCCAAATGCAGGGCGCTTTTGGCAAATGATTGAGCGCCACAAGGTGTCAATTTTCTACACTGCACCGACCGCCATTCGCTCACTCATCAAAGCCGCTGAGGCCGACGAAAAGGTGCACCCCGCAAGGTCAGACCTGAGCAGCCTGCGCATCCTTGGCTCTGTCGGTGAACCCATCAACCCCGAAGCCTGGATGTGGTACTACAAAAACGTAGGCGGTGAGCGTTGCCCGGTGTTAGATACTTTCTGGCAAACCGAAACTGGCGGCCACATGATCACGCCGTTGCCAGGCGCCACGCCGCTGGTGCCCGGTAGCTGCACGCTGCCGCTGCCTGGCATCATGGCGGCGATTGTGGACGAAACCGGCAACGAGCTGCCCAACGGCGCAGGCGGCATGCTAGTTGTTAAGCGCCCCTGGCCGTCAATGATTCGCACGATTTGGGGCGATCCTGAGCGCTTTAAAAAGGCCTACTTTCCACCAGAAATGGGCGGCACCACTTATCTGGCGGGTGACGGCGCTGTCAGGAACGCAGACAACGGTTACTTCCGCATCACCGGCCGTATTGATGACGTGCTAAACGTGTCTGGCCACCGCATGGGCACGATGGAAATTGAGTCCGCCCTGGTGGCGCACAGCACGCTGGTGGCTGAAGCCGCCGTGGTCGGGCGGCCGGACGATTTGACGGGCGAGGCGATTGTGGCGTTTGTGGTGCTCAAGCGCTCACGACCCACTGGCGACGAAGCCAAAGCCATTGCCAAAGAGTTGCGCGACTGGGTCGGCAAACAAATTGGCCCGATTGCCAAGCCCAAAGACATTCGCTTTGGTGACAACCTGCCCAAAACCCGCAGCGGCAAAATCATGCGCCGTTTGCTGCGCGGCATTGCCAAAGGCGAGGCGATTACCCAAGATACGTCGACGTTGGAGAATCCGGCGATTCTTGACCAGTTGTCTGAAAAGCAATAGCCTTATCGCTATCAATTAAAGAGCTGATCGCGCTTGTATTTATTGGGCTGCGGGCGTAATCGGCAATAAAAAAGCCCGCTTCAGCGGGCTTTTTGGCGACTGGCAATAAAGCCAGAGCGAGGTTTACTTCTGCGTCATGATCCAGGTGGCCAGCTTGGTAGCTTCTTCAGCACTCACCTGCGCATTGGCTGGCATGGGCACTGGACCCCAAACACCTCCCCCGCCTTTAACAATTTTGCTGGCTAGCTTGGTTACTGCATCGGCTTGACCGGCGTATTTGGCGGCTACGTCTTTGTAGGCCGGGCCAACGACTTTCTTTTCAACTGCGTGGCAGGCTGTGCAGTTTTTGGCAGTCGCCAGTGCCATGTCCGCCATAGCGGATGTAGACACAGCCAAAGCGATTACTGAAGCGGCGATGCAAGCAAGATGGCGTTTCATAATTTGTCCTGTTCCGGTGCGTAACGAGTTGGGTTACATTCAAATAACGCAATTGTAGTGACGTGGGTTGACAACTGCCAATGCTGAGCTGTTTGTTACATCCGTTCATTACCTACACATCAATATTCCGCTGGAGTCTCGCATGTATTTTTTGACCATAGGTATCGCCACTTTGCTGATGAAATACCTTGAATATGGCCCGGTTGCTGCATGGCCGTGGTGGGTGGTGTTGTCACCGTTTGGCATGGCTGCGGTTTGGTGGTGGTGGGCTGATGCGTCTGGCTATACCAAGCGGGTAGAAATGAAAAAAATGGACAAACGCAAGCAAGACCGCATTGACAAGCAGCGCGATGCCATGGGCATGTTGTCTGCCAAAAGTAAAGGCAAGAGGAAATAAGCCGACGGGCGCAGTACCCATCGACATATTGCTATCGAACGTCAAACTTAAGAGTAGTCGTCTAAAACAGCACCTTTGCTGGCACTAGAAGCATTAAACGCGAACTTTGCCTGCACACCGCGCGTGTAGCGCGGCTTGGGCGCTACCCAGCCGACTTTGCGTTTGGCCAGTTCTTCATCGCTGATGTTCAGTCTCAAGAGCAATTGCTTGGCATCAATGGTGATGGAATCGCCTTCTTGAATAAACGCAATGTTGCCGCCCGCAGCCGCTTCAGGCGCCACGTGGCCGACCACCATGCCCCACGTGCCGCCTGAAAAGCGGCCATCGGTGATCAAACCCACGCTTTCACCCAAACCAGCACCAATCAGCGCGCCGGTCGGGGCCAGCATCTCCGGCATGCCCGGCCCGCCTTTGGGGCCCAGGTAACGCAGCACCATCACATCGCCCGCCACAATTTTGCCCGCCAAAATCGCGGCCAAGCCGGATTGTTCATCATCAAACACCCGCGCCGGGCCGGTCATTACTGGATTCTTTAGGCCGGTGATTTTGGCCACTGCACCTTCGGGCGACAAGTTGCCTTTCAAAATCGCCAAGTGGCCTTGCTTGTACATAGCCTTGTCGATGGGGCGAATCACGTCCTGATCGGCACGCGGTGCATCCGGGATGTCTTTGAGAACTTCAGCAATCGTTTGCCCGCTAATGGTGATGCAGTCGCCGTGCAGCAAGCCTGCAACCAGCAGCGTTTTCATCACTTGCGGAATGCCGCCAGCCTTGTGCAGGTCAACCGCCAGATATTTACCTGATGGTTTTAAGTCGCACAGCACCGGGGTTTTAACGCGAATGCGCTCAAAGTCATCAATCGACCATTCCACGCCCGCCGTGTGCGCAATGGCCAAAAAGTGCAGCACGGCGTTGGTTGAACCGCCCGTGGCCATGATGACCGCCACGGCGTTTTCAATCGCCTTTTTCGTCACGATGTCGCGCGGCTTGATGTCTTTTTTAACTGCTTCAATCAGCACTCGTGCCGACTCGGCTGCTGAGTTCATTTTTTCGTCGTGCGGGTTGGCCATGGTGCTGGAATAGGGCAGTGAGATGCCCAGCGCCTCAAACGAGCTCGACATGGTGTTGGCCGTGTACATGCCGCCGCAGCTGCCGGTGCCGGGAATGGCGCGGCGCTCAATTTGCTCCAGGTCTTCGTCGCTCATGCGGCCAGCGGCGTTCTCACCCACCGCCTCAAACACGCTGACGATGTTCAGATCTTTGCCCTGGTACCGGCCCGGCAAAATGGTGCCGCCGTACACATAGATGGCCGGTACATTGGCGCGCAGCATGCCCATCAGGCCGCCCGGCATGTTTTTGTCGCAACCACCGACCACCAGCACGCCGTCCATCCACTGGCCCTGCACGCAGGTTTCAATGCAATCACTGATGACTTCACGCGACACCAGTGAATACTTCATGCCCTCAGTACCCATCGCCATGCCGTCTGAAATCGTGGGTGTGCCAAACACCTGCGCATTGCCGCCTGCTGCTTCAATCGCCGCAATGGCGGCGTCGGCCAACTTTTGCAAGCCACTGTTGCAGGGCGTGATGGTGCTGTGCCCGTTGGCCACGCCAATCATGGGTTTTTTGAAGTCAGCCGTCTCGTAGCCCATGGCGTAGTACATCGAGCGGTTCGGCGCGCGTGATTTGCCTTCAGTGATGTTTTTGCTACGCGGGTTCAAAGTAATGGTTTTGGTTTCCATGGAAAGTCTCGTGAGTTTGTCTACGCCCAATTGTATTTGCTCTCAAACCTTAACCGTGCAAAATACGGCCATGCTTATTCACCCTGAAATCAACCTTATCGCTGTTCAACTAGGCCCCCTGGCCATTCACTGGTACGGCCTCACGTACTTGGCTGCGTTTGGTTTGTTTTTCTTTTTAGCCACGCTGCGGCTGAAGCACCAGCCGTACGCGTCCATCAAAGGGCCAGGCGCCTGGAGCAAGCGCGACATTGAAGACATATTATTTTTAGGCGTGATGGGCGTAGTCGTTGGTGGGCGCGTCGGCTATTGCCTGTTTTACAAACCAGCCTACTACGCCAGTCACCCACTGGAGATTTTTTATGTTTGGCAAGGCGGCATGAGCTTTCATGGCGGCTTGATTGGTGTGCTGGTGTCGCAGTGGTGGTTTGCCCGTACGCGCCAGCGGCCATGGCTGCAAGTGATGGACTTTATTGCGCCGTGCGTGCCAACCGGGCTGGCGGCGGGCCGGGCGGGTAACTTCATCAACGGCGAGCTGTGGGGCAGGGCAGCTGACCCGTCACTGCCGTGGGGCATGATTTTTAGGGGCGCAGGCAACATGCCGCGGCATCCGTCGCAGATTTACCAGTTTTTACTGGAAGGGCTGCTGCTGTTTATTTTGCTGTGGCTGTACGCCAGAAAGCCGCGAAAGTTGGGCCAGGTCTCGGGTGCATTTTTATTTGGTTACGGCGTGTTCAGGTTCATCGCTGAATTCTTCCGCGAGCCCGACGCACACCTGGGGCTCTTGCAGCTGGGTATGAGTATGGGGCAATGGCTGTGCGTGCCAATGATTGTTGGCGGTGCAGCGCTCTGGGCATGGGCGTTAAAGCGGGCTTAAATCGCGCATGAAAACGATACGCCCAAGTTTTCCGTCCAAACTCGCTTCATTGGCTCTGGCTTTTGTGGCAACGGTGACCAACGCAGCCCCTGTCGAACCGCTTCTTGTCGGTGCGGGGCCAGTGCCCACAAACATCAAACTACGCGCCGCGATTCTTAAATACCTTGGCACCACCGACAGGGCTGTCGACAAACGCAAGCCGTTCAAAATTCTGTCTGGGCCAACGCTTGCCACTGGCAATACCTTTGGTGGCAGCCTGGAGCAGGCATGGTTGATTTGTGTGGTGGCCAACGCTGAGAAGATGGGGCCCGGCCCTCAAGAAATCAAAGGCAAATCAATTTACGTGCGCACCACCCGGGCAGGTGAAGTGCTGATAGCGCCGATTGAAAACTGGAAAGACTCCAGTCCGAAGTGCTGATGCTAATTTATTGGAAAATAACAGCTTAAATAGGCCTGTAGCCCAATAAATCGTTGCACAAGCAGCTATCAAAATAAGAGCGTTTGTGTCTCTTCAAACCAGTTGCCTGGCCAGCAGCACCGCCACATGCACAGCGTCCCGCGCAGTGCCGTCCTTGATCTGATGGCGGCAACTGGTGCCGTCTGCCACGACGATAGCGTCAGGTTGCTTGCGCACCGCGGGTAGCAGGCTCAATTCAGCCATCTGCATCGACACGTTGTAATGCGCCGCCTCGTAGCCAAAGCTGCCGGCCATGCCGCAGCAGCTGGATTCAATCAACTCGGGCTGCGCGCCGGGGATGAGTCTGAGCACATCCATGATGGGGCTGACAGCGCCGAAGGCTTTTTGGTGGCAGTGGCCGTGTAGCAGGATCGGCTGCGAGATGGGTTTGAGCTTTTGCTTGAGTGCATCTAACCTGCCTGCTGTTGCTTCACGTGCCAAAAACTCTTCCAGCAGCAGGGCGTGCTGGCTGACGGTTTGCGCGGCTGCACCCAAGCCCATCACCAGCGTTTCGTCACGTAGCGTTAGCAGGCATGACGGCTCTAGCCCGACGATGGCGATACCTTTGGCTGCGAAGGGCAGCAGTGCCGTGATCAGCTCTTGTGCTTTGGCCTTGGCCTTGTCCACCATGCCGCTGGCCAGGTAGGTTCTGCCGCAGCAGAGCGCCCCGTTACCTTGCTTATTGTCTGCTACGTTTTTGCTAGCTATATGCACGCTGTAGCCGCTGGCTAGAAGCACTTTTAATGCGGAAAATGCGTTTTCAGATTCAAAGTAGCCATTAAAGGTGTCAACAAATAGCACCACGGGTTTGGCGGCGGCCAACACTTCATCGCGGCTCGCGGTTTTGATGCCTGAGTTGAAAAATGTTCGCGTTTGCCATTGCGGCAGCGTGCGCTTGGCAGACAAGCCCAGCAGCTTTTCACTCAAAGCCGCCAGGCCAGGAATCTTGTCACGCAAATTGAGCAGTGGCGCAAAGCGGCTGGCCAAAGGTGCGTAGTCGGGCAGGTAGGCAACCAGTTTGTCGCGCAAGGTATAGCCATGTTTGGCCTTGTAATGGTGCAAAAACTCGACCTTCATCTTTGCCATGTCTACCCCCGTAGGGCATTCACGCTTGCAAGCTTTGCAGGCTACGCACAGGTCTAGCACTTCTTTTACGGCCTCATCAGAATCACCGTCCAGTTGCCCCGACAACGCCAGCCGCAGCGTGTTGGCCCGCCCCCGCGTCGAATCCTTTTCATCTCGCGTCACACGGTAGCTGGGGCACATGGTGCCCGTATCAAACTTGCGGCAGTGGCCGTTGTTGTTGCACATCTCCACCGCTTTGGCAAAGCCCTGCGATGGGTCGCCGCCTGTGCCGGGGGCGCTGGTTTGTTCTGTGACCGGGTCGTTCTGCACATTCCACGCTTGCCAGTCGAGCGCGGTTTTAATCGGAATGACTCGGTAGCTGGGCGCAAAACGCATCAAACGCGTGTCATCCATGCGCGGTGGGTTGATGATGCGCTGCGGGCTGAGCAGGTTGATCGGGTCAAGGTAGTTCTTGATTTTGCCAAAGGCTTCGGTGATCTTCGGGCCAAACTGCCATTCAATCCACTCACCCCGACACAAGCCGTCGCCATGCTCGCCGCTGTAAGCGCCCTTGTATTTGCGTACCAACGCTGATGCTTCTTCAGCAATGGCACGCATTTTGGCTGCGCCTTCGCGGCGCATGTCCAGTATGGGCCGCACATGCAGCGTGCCGACTGAGGCGTGCGCGTACCAGGTGCCTTTGCTGCCGTGTTTTTTAAACACTTCTGTCAAGCCGTCGGTGTAATCGGCCAGGTGTTCTAACGGTACGGCGCAGTCTTCAATAAAGCTCACTGGCTTGCCGTCGCCTTTTAAGCTCATCATGATGTTCAGGCCAGCTTTGCGCACTTCCCACAAGTTTTTTTGTTGGGCGTCGTCAACCATTTCAACCACCGAGCCAGGCAAACCCAGGTCGCCCATCAGCTCGACCAGTTGCTTTATTTTTGGAATCAACTCAGCTTTGGATGCACCCGAAAACTCCACCAGCAAAATCGCATCAGGTTTGCCCATCAACGCTGTGCGCACCGTGGGCGCAAAGACCGGGTTTAGCAGCGACAACTCAATCATGGTCCGGTCGACCAGTTCAACCGCTGTCAACGTACCGTCGCCCAACTTAACGATATGTTGCGCTGAATCCATCGCCTTGTGAAAGGTCGGGAAGTTCACCACGCCCAGCACCTTGGTGCGCGGCAGCTCACTTAATTTCAGCGTGAGTGATTTGGTCAAGCCCAGCGTGCCTTCGCTGCCCACTATCAAATGCGCGAGGTTCACCGAGCCGTCTTGCGTGTACGGCTTTTCGTTCTGGTTGTTGAAGATGTCCAGGTTGTAGCCCGCCACGCGGCGCAGCACTTTAGGCCAATGCGCTGCAAGCTCTGGCTGCAGATCACCCGCCAGCGCCCTCACGTAGTCGCCCAGCGCGCGTGCGTCGCCGCTGGCTTGGTCATAGCGACCCAGCTCAAGCAGCGCGCCGTCAGACCGCCAAATACTGGCACCCAGCACGTTGTGCACCATGTTGCCGTAGGCAATGCTGCGGCTACCGCAAGAGTTGTTGCCCGCCATGCCGCCCAGCGTGGCCTGGGCGCTGGTTGACACATCAACCGGGTACCACAGCCCGTGTTTTTTCAGCGCGGCGTTCAGGTGGTCCAGCACGATACCGGGTTCGACCTCAGCCGTTCTGTTGTCGGCATCCACGTTCAAGATATTGCGCAAGTGTTTGCTGTAGTCAATCACTAGCCCAGCCCCAACGGTTTGCCCGCACTGGCTGGTACCGCCGCCCCGGGCGGTGATGGGTACGTTCAAATCACGGCAAATGCCCAATGCGGTTTTAACGTCGTCGGTTGTACGCGGCACAAACACACCGACGGGCATGACTTGGTAGATAGACGCATCGGTGGCGTAGCGGCCTTTGTCGGCACTTGAGAAAAGCACTTCGCCTTGCGATTGGGTAGCCAAGTTTTTAGCCAACCTGCCTGCAACTTCATTGCTGGTTCTTGCCACATCGTCATAGACGTCAGCGCTTGTGATGTTGCGCAGAATGTTTGGATTTAACGGCGCATTCATGATGGAACTTTTAAAGCTGTCGTGACCGCGCGCAGCTGCTCAATCACCACGTCGCGTTTGTTGATCAAATGGCTCATCAGCACAACGCGCATGGCCACAGGGTCATGGGCGCTCAGGGCGTTGATCATTTGCTCATGCTCGTTCACAGCGGCCTTCCATTTTTCACCGTCCTGGTTTGACTTGAACCGCAGTGCTTGCAAGCGAGCATTGACCTGGCTGTAGGTTACCGTCAATACTGGGTTCTTTGCTGCGGTATTAATAGCACTGTGAATGGCCGCGTTAAGGCGGTAATAGCCCGGCAGGTCACGGCGCGTGTAGGCCGCCAGCATTTCATAGTGCATGGCTTTGATTTCGGCCAGTTCCGCATCCGTGATGCGCAGGGCGGCCAGCTCGCCCGATTGGGCCTCCAGCCCGGCCATCACTTCAAAAGTGTTCAGCACGTCCTCTTGGGTCAGCTCCACTGCAATTGCGCCGCGATTGGGCAGCAGCTCGACCAAGCCTTCTGCGGCCAGCATTTTTATCGCCTCGCGCAAGGGGGTGCGTGACACGTTCAGCTCGTCGCTCAGTTCGCGTTCATTGAGCTTGGCGCCGGGCGCAATGCAGTTTTCCACCAACATTTGCCGCAGGCGATGAGCCGCTTGTTCGTGCAGGGCCCCTGTAGAAATAGGACGGTTAAGAGAAATAATTTTCGCTGTCATTTACAAATTCTGTATGCAAAATAAGTTGATGTCAAATGACTTTTGCCCGCGTAGTAACCCTTGAAGGCATTGACAAATATTTTTTGTATGCAAAAAATGGTTACAACTTCATGGAGAGACTTTGTATGTTGACGCTGGACTTTCACCCCACAGGCCGCCACTTTTTGCAAATCCCCGGCCCATCGCCGGTGCCCGACCGCGTTCTGCGCGCCATGAGCTACCCCACCATTGACCACCGTGGGCCAGAATTTGGAGCGCTGGGCTTGAAGGTATTGGCTGACGTCAAAAAGATTTTCAAAACCACGCAGCCCGTGATCATTTACCCGGCCTCTGGCACCGGCGCTTGGGAGGCGGCGCTCGTCAACACCCTGAGTGCAGGCGACCATGTGCTGATGTACGAGACCGGCCACTTTGCCTGGCTGTGGCAAAAGCTGGCGGTGCGCCTGGGGCTGAAAACTGAAGTGATGAATTACCCAGGTGCTGAAGTCTGGCGGCACGGCGTGCAAGCCCATTTGATTGAGCAGCGCTTGAAGGCTGACACAGCACACACCATCAAAGCTGTGTGTGTGGTGCACAACGAAACGTCCAGCGGCGTGACCAGCAACATTGCCGCCGTGCGCAAAGCAATGGATGCGGCGCAGCACCCGGCGCTGCTGTTGGTCGATACCGTCTCGGGTCTGGGAGCAGCCGACTACTGCCACGACGCGTGGGGCGTTGATGTGTCGATCAGCGGGTCGCAAAAAGGTTTGATGTTGCCCCCCGGTATTGGCATGAACGCCGTCTCCAGTAAAGCGATTGAAGCGAGTAAAAAAATGACCCTTCCCAAAGCCTTCTGGGCTTGGGACGAGTTCATCGACATGAACAAAACTGGTTATTGGCCCACCACTCCCAACACCAACCTGCTCTACGCCATGAGCGAGGCCTGCGACATGCTTTTTGAGCACGGACTGGAGGCAGTGTTTGCCCGCCACCATCGCTGGGCCGAAGGCGTACGCTTGGCCGTCAAAGCCTGGGGCTTGCAAATTCAGTGTGCCGATCCGGCGGTCTATTCACCCGTGCTGACGGGCGTGATGATGCCCGAAGGCGTGGATGCTGATGCCGTGCGCAAAATCATTTATGAGCGCTTTGATTGCTCATTGGGCACCGGTCTGGGCAAGCTCAAAGGCAAGATGTTCCGCATTGGGCATTTGGGCGACAGCAATGACTTGACGCTCATGGGCGCTTTGGCCGGATGCGAAATGGGCTTGAAGCTGGCGGGTGTCAAGCTGGCAGGCTCAGGGGTGCAAGCGGCGATGGACTATTTTTCTAGCCATGCGGCGACGGTGGCCCTGCGCAAAGCAGCTTGAAACCTTAAACATCGAACACACATCATGCAACGCAGAACCATACTCACCGCCGCAGCAGCTGGCACCGCTATGCTGGCGTCGCCCATGCTGCGGGCGCAAACTCTGCCAGCAGGTCCGGTAAAAATCATTGTCGGCTTCCCGCCCGGTGGCGGCACAGATGCACTGGCTCGTGTTGTCGGCCAAAAGCTCAGCACCATGTGGGGCTTGCCGGTGGTGATTGAAAATAAGGCAGGCGCTGCAGGCGTGATAGCCGCCGACTTTGTAGCCAAGCAGCCGGGCGACGGCAACACGCTGCTGATGGCGCACATCAACAGCCATGCGCTGGCCCCCGCGCTGGGCATCAAGCTGGGCTACAACGCTGAGCGCGACTTTGCGCCCATCAGCATGGTCGGCATCACGCCCAACATGTTGATTTGCAACGCTGACCAGCCCGCCAAAAGCGTTAAAGACGTGGTCGCGCTGTGCAAGGCCAAGCCGGGGCAAATCAGCTTTGCATCCGCGGGCGGCGGCTCGGCGCAGCACTTTGCGCTGGAGATGTTCAAACTGCAGGCCAAAATTTTTGCACTGCACATACCGTACCGCGGCTCGGGCCCGGCGCTGGTTGATTTGATAGGCGGGCAAGTCAACTACTGCTTTGAAACCATGACGTCAGCCACGCCGCATGTCAAAAGCGGCAAGGCCATAGCTTTAGCGCAAACACGCTTAAAGCGCGCCAAAGGACACCCGACAGTGCCGACGATGGACGAGTCGGGCTTCCCCGGTTTCGAAGCGACGGTTTGGTACGGTCTGATGGGCCCTTCAAAAATGCCGCCCGCGATGGCACAGCGCATGAACGAAGATGTAAACAAGGTGCTGGCGATGGCCGACGTGCAGGAAAAGATGGAGCAATATGGGGCTGAAGACGGTGGCGGCAGCATTGAAAAGTTTGCCAGCTTCATCAAGGCCGAGCAGAAAAAATGGACGGAAGTCGCGCAGCAAGCCAAGGTCAAGGTGGATGCTTAAAATGACGATGCTGTTGGCTGCTTAGTCGACAGTCGGTGATCATTTTTAGGAACGTCTTGTATGAACGTGGTGGGATTTGCCGGATATTCCGGTTCGGGTAAAACCACATTGGTGGAGCAGCTGATTCCGGTGCTAAAAAGGCGTGGCCTGCGGGTCTCGGTGGTCAAGCATGCGCACCACAGCTTTGACATTGACCGTCCGGGTAAAGACACGTATCGCCACCGCGAGGCGGGTGCGTTTGAGGTGGTGGTGGCGTCCAGCAACCGCCTGGCACTGATGCGAGAGTTTGAACAACCATCGCAGATGACCGTGCACCAGCTGATTGCTGAGCTGTATGACGGTGTTGACTGGGTGCTGGTTGAAGGTTTTAAAGACAGCGACTTGCTGAAGATTGAAGTGTGGCGCGCACCTAGTGCTGACTACGCTGCCAAACCAGCGCGCTACATGAATGACGACTTCATTGTGGCGATTGCAACCGACGCGCCCGAGCAATTACCGCAGGCCACATTGCGCCCCATCCTGGACCTGGACGATGCCGAGGCGGTGGTGGAGTATTTGCTCAGCGCGCAAGAGCGTTTTCGCTACACCTTTGCTTAACACGGGCGCATGATGTCAGCACCTACGCCTCGCCAACCTTTAAAGTCGCTTGATGACGCGCTGGCGGAACTGCTCAGCCACGCTACAACTTTAGGCGCGGTAGACACTGTTTCAACGTTTGATGCCGATGGCCGTGTGCTGGCTGCCGATGTGGTGGCTGCGTTGGACGTGCCAGCTCACGACAACAGCGCGATGGACGGCTATGCAGTACGCAGTGCTGATTGGCTCAGCAGTGCTACCCTTTTACAAGTCAACCAGCGCATTGCCGCAGGCAGCAGCGGCACGCAGCTGGCTCCCATGTCAGCGGCACGCATCTTTACCGGCGCGCCGACCCCTGATGGCGCTGATGCTGTGGTGATGCAAGAAGACTGCACTGCTGCACAAGACGGCAACGTGTGCATTGCCAACCAGCCCAAAGCCGGCCAGTGGATTCGCAGGCGTGGCGAAGACGTGATGGCTGGCTGTACCGTGCTATGTAAAGGCGAGCTTCTAGCCCCCGAATCTATTGGTCTAGCGGCCAGTATTGGTTATGACAAGCTGCTGGTTGCGGCGCCGGTACGGGTGGCCTTGTTTTCAACTGGCGATGAGCTGGTGATGCCGGGTGATGTGGCACCCCAAGACATGAAGCCGGGCGCGATTTACAACTCAAACCGTTTCTTTTTGCGGGCCCTGTTGCAACGCCTGGGCTGCATCGTGACAGACATGGGCATCGTGCCTGACAAGCTGGACGCTACCCAAGCTGCCCTGGCAAAAGCCAGCGCTACGCATGACCTGGTGCTGACCAGCGGCGGCGTTTCAGTCGGGGAAGAAGACCATATCAAACCCGCTGTGCAGGCACTCGGCCAGCTCAATTTATGGCAGATAGCTATCAAGCCCGGCAAGCCGTTTGCGTACGGCAAGATTGGAAACGCGCACTTCATTGGCCTGCCGGGCAACCCGGTGTCCAGCTTTGTGACTTTTTTATTATTGGTCCGGCCGTTTGTTCGCAAGCTGCAGGGCGCTAGCCATATTGCTCCTGAAAACATAGCTGTTAGTGCCCATTTTAATTGGGCTAGAGCCGATAAACGCAGGGAATTCTTGCGTGTTAAGCGCAACCCCGCAGGTGGTGTGGACTTGTTTGACAACCAGAGCTCAGGCGTGCTGACGTCTGCCGTCTGGGCTGATGGGCTGGTTGACAATCCGCCTGGCAAAACCATTGCGCACGGCGACGTGGTGCAGTTCATCCCGTTTGCGTCATTGATGTCCTGAAAGATCGAACATGCAAGTCACTGTCAAATACTTTGCCTCCGTCCGTGAAGCGATTGGCCAAGCCAGCGAGCTGCGCGAAACGTCAGCCACAACGCTGGCAGGCCTGCGTGATGAGCTGCTCGCCGCCAGTGCCGTGTATGCCTGCCTGAGCCGGGGCAGGGCGGTGCGCATGGCGTTGGGTCAGGTCATGAGCGATGAGGCGGCGTTGCTGTTGCCTGGCTGCGAAGTCGCTTTTTTTCCGCCGGTCACGGGAGGCTGACATGTTTGGCCGCGTGTCCATTCAAACCCAGGACTTTGACCTGGGCGTCGAGGTTGAGAAACTTAGAAAAAACGACGCACAGGTCGGAGCGGTTTGCTCGTTCGTCGGCACAGTTCGGGACCGCAATGATGGTTTGAGCATCAAGAGTATGGAACTGGAACACTACCCCGGTATGACTGAAAAAGCCATCGAGGCCATGATTGACGAAGCGCTTAGGCGTTTTGATATTTTTGCTGCCCGCGTGGTGCATCGGGTCGGGCTGCTACAGCCGCTAGACCAAGTAGTCATGGTGGCGGTGACCTCAAGCCACCGCGGTGAGAGCTTCAAAGCCTGCGAGTTTTTGATGGACTACCTGAAAACCCAAGCGCCGTTTTGGAAGAAAGAGCAAACGCCTGAGGGCGCGCGTTGGGTCGATGCAAGGGTGACGGACGACGCCGCGCTGGCCAAATGGGGCATTGAAGTGTCTAACGCCTAACGCTCATCAGCTTTGTGCTGAATGCGGCGGCACAAACACCGGCCCGCGTAGCGATGCGCCTAAACACCGAGACAGCCGCCATCAAGAAAATGCCTGAAAAGTTTTGCGGCGGGAGCCCACGGCGAAGATTGTCAGAACCAGCCGCGCCACCCCGCCAGACTGCATCATCATGATGGCCGACAAGCTGAGCGGCGGCCAGCTACT
>JAYWFR010000046.1:0-2420 GCA_043778695.1 Polaromonas sp.
GAAGACAGCGTAATCCAGATCCATGGGCCGCAATTCACCTCGGTCGATGCCGCGCTGCAAGATGCGGCGTATCAACGCCTGGCCGGGCTCGACCACTTCCTGGCGATAAAAATCGGCAATTTCAGGGAAGTTTCCAGCCTCGCTCATCATGAGCTTTTCTATGCCCGACGCTTTGGTTGCGCCCACCCGGGCCCACCACTGGTGCATGCACAGGCTGACCATCTCGGTGCTGCTGCCTTTAAAGCCGTCAAAGGTTTCATTCCATTCTTTGAAGTGGCCTGAAATGTTTTGCCTGACCACCGCTTTTAAAAGCTCTTCTTTGCTTTGAAAGTACAAAAACAGCGTGCCTTTGGACACCCCCGCGCGCGCGGCCACTTCTTCAGCCCGGGTGGCGGCAAAGCCTTTTTCTACAAATAAATCCAGCGCAGCGTCCAGCAATTCCCCCGGGCGCGCTTCTTTGCGGCGTTCACGTTTGACGGTGAGCGCTGCATTGATGGGGCAAAAAAGTTTGGTGATCGGCATAATTACTGACTGACTGGTTAGTAATGTAGCTTTATGCGTGCTACACGTCAACTGCAGCAGCGCATTTAGCGTAATCTGGTGACGGTCAGTCCCAGCAATTCATGCCATGTTCGTGTCATTGTCACCATGCCTTCTGCAGATGGGAGCCACAGCAACACGCCAGCGCGTGTCGGCAGTACAAAAGCAGTAGGCGCCGGGGTTACCGTCAGGCCTTGCCGCTCAAACTCTAAAACTGACCGCGGCATGTGCAGCGCGTCGGTTACCAGTGCTATGCGCTGGATCCCATCGCGTTTGAGCATGGGTGCCAACAACTTCGCGTTTTCTGCCGTGTCGCGCGACTGCGATTCAAGCCAGCGCAACTTGACGCCATAGTCTTGCTGGGCCACCCTGCTGGCAACCGCTGCTTCTGACTCGGCCTGCATACCGTAGCTTGCCCAGCCGGTGCCGCCAGTAAATGCAACGGGCAAGCCCGATTGTTTGGACAACCACACGCCGTAGCGCAAGCGCGCCGCGGTTTCCGCCTTGGGCTGCGATTCGCCATATTCAGGGGCTTGTGGGTAAACGCCGCCCCCCAGCACCACAATAGCCTGCACCTGGCTGGTTTTGAGCTGCGCCACGCTCGCCGGCGGGTACTGCGGCAGCAGCGTGCCCGCCAGCCAAACGGCTGTGCCCTGGCAACTCAGCAGCCACAACGCTGTCAAAGCCAAAGCGCTCAGCAGCAAGCCCAGCCGTTTGCGCCGCGCGGCTAAAACAAGCCCGAAAAAAGCCAGCAGCAGCAGCGATGCGGGCGGCAAGACCAGCGCTGTCAGCACTGGTTTAATGAAGCCAAGTTCCATCAATTGCTATTAATAAAGAAGCTGCTCGCGCCTATAAAAATTGGGCTACAGCCCGATAGGCATGCGTTTTGAGACCAGACGATCAATAAAACGCCTGCAAACCCGTTTGCGCACGGCCCAAAATCAGCGCATGCACATCGTGCGTGCCTTCATAGGTGTTAACGGTTTCCAGATTAATCATGTGGCGGATCACGTGGTACTCGTCATGAATACCATTACCGCCGTGCATGTCGCGCGCCATGCGGGCAATGTCCAGCGCCTTGCCGCAGCTGTTGCGTTTGATGATTGAAATCATCTCAGGCACGTCTTTGCCTTCGTCCATCAGGCGGCCCACGCGCAGGCAAGCTTGCAGGCCGAGGGCGATTTCAGTTTGCATGTCGGCCAGCTTCTTTTGAATTAGCTGGTTCTGCGCCAGCGGGCGGCCAAACTGCACGCGGTCCATGGTGTACTGGCGCGCGCGAAACCAGCAGTCTTCAGCCGCGCCCAGCGCGCCCCAGGCAATGCCGTAACGCGCCTTGTTCAGGCAGCCGAAAGGGCCTTTCAAGCCGCTAACCTTTGGCAGCATGTTCTCTTCGGGCACAAACACGCCGTCCATCACGATCTCGCCAGTGATGCTGGCGCGCAAGCTCATCTTGCCTTCGATCTTTGGTGCGGTCAGGCCTTTCATGCCTTTTTCAAGGATAAAGCCGCGAATCGCCTCTTGCCCGCCCGTGTTGCCGTCCGGGTCAGTCAGCTTGGCCCAGACCACAAATACATCAGCAATTGGCGAATTGGTGATCCACATCTTGGTGCCGTTCATGATGAAGCCGCTCACGCCGTCAACGGTTGTGGGCTTGGCACGGCTCAGCATGCTGGCTGGGTCAGAGCCGTGGTTTGGCTCAGTCAAGCCAAAGCAGCCTACCCACTCGCCAGTGGCCAGTTTGGGCAGGTATTTTTGCTTTTGCGCCTCGCTGCCGTAAGCGTTAATAGGGTGCATGACCAGCGACGATTGCACGCTGATGGCGCTGCGGTAGCCGCTGTCAACCCGCTCGACTTCACGCGCTATCAAGCCGTAAGCCACGT
>JAYWFR010000047.1:0-13833 GCA_043778695.1 Polaromonas sp.
AGCACCATCACGCAGGTTTCGTCAATGTCCAGGTTGTCGTCGTCAATGCGGGCGTGAAAGTCTTCAATGTTTTCAAACACCACCGCGCGGCCAGTGTGCACCATCAGCGCTGGCGTGGCGGCACTGGGTTTGATGACCGCGCCGCGTGGCGACAGATTGCCGCGGAGCACGGCAATGCCGGCTTTGTCTTTGAAGGGTGCGCTTAGCGGTTTGATGACCTCGGTGTTGTAGTTTTGCGCATCGGCAATGTTCTGGCCAATCGACTGGCCATTGGCAGTAATCGCCTCCAGGTGCAGGTGTTGTGCAATTTCTTTCATCACCACCGGCAAGCCGCCTGCGTAGCAAAAATCCTCCATCAAAAATTTGCCAGACGGTTGCAGGTTGACCAGACAGGGCAAGTCGCTGGCCAGGCGGTCAAAGTCGTCTAACTCCAGCTTGACGCCAATGCGTCCGGCCATCGCAATTAAATGAATCACCGCATTGGTTGAGCCGCCAATGGCTGCCAGCGTTTTGATGGCGTTTTCAAACGCTTCGCGGGTCAGGATTTTTGAGAGCAGCAAGTCTTCATGCACCATGCCAACCGCGCGCCGCCCGGCCATGCGGGCCAGCACATTGCGCCTGCCGTCAACTGCCGGGTAAGCCGCGTTGCCGGGCAGGCCAATGCCCAGCGCTTCAACCATGCAGGCCATGGTGCTGGCGGTGCCCATCGTCATGCAGTGGCCGTGGCTGCGATGCATGCAGCTTTCGGCCTCAAAAAAATCAGCTAATTTCAGCGTGCCCGCGCGCACCTGCTCGCTCATGGACCACACGCCCGTGCCGCTGCCTAAATCCTGCCCGCGCCACTTGCCGTTCAGCATTGGCCCACCGCTCACGCCTACTGTGGGCAAGTCAACGCTGGCCGCACCCATCACTAGCGCCGGCGTGGTTTTGTCGCAGCCCATCAGCAGCACCACGCCGTCAATCGGGTTGCCGCGAATGCTTTCTTCTACGTCCATGCTGGCCAGGTTGCGGTACAGCATGGCAGTGGGGCGCAGCAGCGTTTCACCAAGCGACATCACAGGGAATTCAAGCGGAAAGCCGCCCGCCTCATACACGCCAATCTTGACCTGCTCGGCAATCGTGCGGAAGTGGCTGTTGCACGGCGTCAGCTCGCTAAAGGTGTTGCAAATGCCAATGACAGGGCGGCCGTCAAACTGGTCATGCGGCACGCCTTTGCCCTTGACCCAGCTGCGGTAAGCAAAACCGTCACGGTCTTGGCGGCCAAACCACTGCTGGCTGCGGAGGTCTTCAGGTTTCTTTTTGGGTGTGGTCTTGTCAGTCATAGGGAAAATCCTAAATTCATAAACGTATTATCGTCATACCATTGCATCAAGGCTCTTAGTGATAACCATGATTAAAAACGTACACGGCAACACAGTTGATTTCCTCGGCGAAGCCATCGTGGCAGGCCGCTATGCCTTGGGCGCGTCGGTCCCGCCAGAGCCCCTGCTGTGCTTGGAGCTGGGCGTCAGCCGCACGGTGGTGCGTGAGGCGGTCAAGTCACTGATTGCCAAGGGGTTGATGACCACTGGCCCCAAAGTCGGTACCCGCGTTTTGTCCGAAGAACACTGGAACTGGTTTGACCCGGATGTCATCACCTGGCAATCGAAAGCGGGCCTGACGGCTGAGTTTTTACGCGACCTGCAAGACCTGCGGCGAGTGGTCGAGCCTGCTGCGGTGCGCTTAAGCGCACAGCGCGCCACGGCAAAAGACATCGCTGACATTGAAGCCGCCTATGCTGGCATGAAGCGTGCCGTAGAAGGCGGCGGTGACTACGTGACATTTGACCTGCGCTTTCACCAGGGCTTGCTGCGCGCCTGCGGCAACCGCATGCTGGCGCAAATGAGCAAGGCACTTGGCGCGTTATTGCGCACCAGTTTTGAAATTTCAACCCGACGCAAAGACGGCCCACGCAGCTCACTGCCGCTGCACCGCGAGGTGCTGGATGCGGTGATTGCGAAAAACCCAGACCGGGCTGAAAAGGCGATTCGTGTGTTGATTGACGGGGCAAGCGCCGACATTGAAGGCGTGCTCGCATCGCGTCGCCGTTTGCCCCGGCTGAGTGAGCCTGCGCGGATGTTGAAGGTAGCTTAACAATATGCAAAAAATAATTGCCCAAACAATAGACATATCCATCTTCTGGTTCTTCAAAGGCCTGGAACTCCTCATCGTCCTAAGCATGCTGGCCATGGTGGCCATGGTGTTTGGCAACGTTGTGCTGCGCTATGCCTTCAACACAGGCATCACGATCTCGGACGAAATGTCGCGCTACTGCTTTATCTGGCTGACCTACATCGGCGCGATGGTCGCGACGCGCGAAAAAGGACATTTAGGCGTGGACACACTGGTCAAACACCTAGGGCTGATGGGTAGAAAAGTTTGCTTGTTTTTGAGCGAAGCCATCATGTTATTTTGCAATGCGTTGTTTTTTATCGGCACTTTTAAAATGCACGACCTACAAGTCACCAATATATCGCCTGTTGTCGGGATGTCGATGATCTGGGTTTTTGGTATTGGTTACATCGTGGCCGTGGTGATGGGCATCATGAATGTGTATGTGATTTACCGTTTGCTGACCGGGCAACTGTCCGAAGCCGAACTGGTGCAGGTGATTGAAACTGAAGGTTTGGCAGATGCTGAAAAACAGTTGCAGGGAGCCAAGTCATGACCGTCGCAGTATTCATCGTTAGCCTGTTGGCCGCCATGGCAATTGGCATGCCAATTGCCTATGCGTTGCTGGTTTGTGGTTTGAGCTTGATGGCGTTTTTGTCGATGACCAGCGGTCTTGTCACGTTTGACAGTCAGATTCTCGCGCAACGTTTTGTAGAAGGCGCTGACAACTTTCCGTTGCTTGCCGTCCCGTTTTTTCTGCTGGCTGGGGAGTTCATGAACGCGGGCGGTTTGAGCCGCCGCATTGTTAATCTGGCGATGGCTTGGGTCGGGCACTTTCGGGGTGGGCTGGGGTATGTCACCGTGATTGCGGCGGTCATCATGGCCTCGCTGTCGGGCTCTGCCGTGGCTGACACAGCGGCGCTAGCTGCGCTGCTGATCCCCATGATGCGCGCTGCGGGCTACAACATTGGCCGCGCGTCTGGTTTGATAGCGTCTGGCGGCATCATCGCGCCGGTTATTCCCCCATCTATCGGCATGATTATTTTTGGCGTAGCGGGCAATGTGTCCATTACCAAGCTGTTTTTAGCGGGTATCGTGCCCGGCTTGCTGATGGGGTCAGCTATCGGCTTGACCTGGTGGTGGGTTGCCAAGCGCGAGAACGTGCAGCCTGCGCCCAAGCTGGCCATGCCGGAGCGCTTTCGCATCACGGCTGAAGGCGGCTTTGCGCTGGCCTTGCCCGTTGTCATCATCGGAGGCATGAAATTTGGCGTGTTCACCCCGACTGAGGCGGCTGTGGTGGCAGCGGTTTACAGCTTTGCAGTCGGCATGTTTATTTATCGCGAGCTAAAGTGGTCAGCCATCTATGGCCTGATGCTTTCGGCGGGTAAAACCACAGCGGTGGTGATGTTCCTGGTAGCAGCGGCCATGGTCAGCGCTTGGCTGATCACGGTGGCCAACATACCGACCGAAGTCGCCAACATGATGGAGCCCTTTATGGGCAACAAGATGCTGTTGATGTTCATCATGATGGTGCTGGTAGTGGTGGTGGGCACGGCGCTTGACTTCACGCCCACGGTTTTGATTTTGACCCCCGTGCTGATGCCGCTGGTGCTGAAAGCCGGTATTGACCCGGTGTATTTTGGTGTCATGTTCATCATGAACAACGCGATTGGCTTGATCACGCCACCCGTTGGCACAGTCCTGAACGTGGTGTGCGGTGTGGCCAAAATTAGCATGGACGATGCCTTCAAGGGTGTGCTGCCTTTCTTGCTGGCGCAGCTGGCGGTGCTTTTCCTGCTGGTCCTCTTCCCGTCCATCGTGACATTGCCGCTTCAGTGGATGATGCGTTAGCCGTACATTTATTTTTATGTAGTTTTATCAACAGGAGACCACCATGCTAAAACTTAGAAGCCTTGCCCTCGCAACTGCAGCCGTGCTGCTGACAACCTCAGCGATGGCGCAGTTTGCAGACCGCACCATCAAGTTCACCAATGGCGTGAACGAAGACCACCCGGTTGGCGTGGGCGTTAAAAAAATGCAGGAAGTGATCGCCGCCAAGACAGGCGGGAAAATGAAAATTAACGCCTTTTGGGGCGGTGCTGCGGGTGGTGACTTGCCAGCTACCCAGGCATTGCGTGCAGGCACGCAAGAGATGGTGTGTACATCCTCATCGCCACTGGTGGGCATTGTGAAAGAACTCGGTGCGTTTGACTTGCCGTTTTTGTTTGCCAATGAAAAAGAAGCCGATGCGGTGCTTGACGGCCCAGCCGGCGCGTATTTCAACAAGAAGCTTGAAGAGGCAGGCCTGGTGAATCTGGCCTACTGGGAAAACGGTTTCAGAAACCTGACCAACAGCAAACGTGCAGTGGCCAAGGCAGAAGACTTTGACGGCGTCAAGGTCCGCGTGATGCAAAACAATATTTTTCTGGATACCTTCAAAACTTTGGGTACCAACGCTGTACCTATGGCTTTTGGTGAAGTGTTTACCGCGTTGGAGACCAAAACTATCGACGGCCAGGAAAACCCGTTTGTGACGATTGAAACTTCAAAGTTTTACGAGGTGCAAAAATACCTGAGCGTGACGCGTCACGCTTACACGCCGTTTTTGATTTTGTACAGTAAAAAGCTGTGGGACCAACTCAACCCACAAGAGCAAGCCGTGCTGCGTGAAGCCGCGATGGAGGGCCAAAAAGTGCAGCGGGCCGCCAATCGGTCATTGAATGAAAAGGCGTTAGGAATCTTGAAAACCAAAGGCATGCAGGTCAACGAAATTTCACCTGCAGAGCAACGCCGCATGTTTGAAAAAGTCAAACCCGTGTATGACCGCAACGTACCCACTATTGGTGCTGAGGCTGTGACGACGGTGCTGGACGCGTTGAAGAAAGCACGCGGTAGCTAGCCGCCGACGATGGTGATTAAAAAAGTCGTTAGGGGCAATTCTCGCGGCTTTTTTAGGAGCAAAAATTGAAAATCACAGAAGTCGAAACCATCCGCTTAGGCGAATTCCCCAACATCATTTGGACCCGTCTACACACTGACGGAGGGCTGGTTGGCCTGGGTGAAACCTTCATGGGCGCTACAGCGGTAGAGGCCTACTTGCATGAGTGGGCAGCCCCCAAGCTGCTGGGCCAAGACCCGCTGGCCATTGAAGCGCGCAACCGCGACATTACCGGCTACCTGGGTTGGCGCGGCTCAGGCGTGGAGACGCGTGGCAATTCAGCGGTAGACATCGCGCTATGGGACATCTTTGGCAAAGCCGCCAACATGCCCGTGCACACCGCACTCGGCGGCAAAAGCCGTGACAGCATTCGCATCTACAACACCTGCGCGGGCTACCAGTATGTGCGCAGCGCTACCAATCAAACAACCGCCAATTGGGGCCTCGAAAATGTTGGCAAGAAACAAGGGCCGTATGAAGACCTTCAAGGCTTTTTAAACAACGCTGGCGAGCTGGCCCAGTCGCTGCTGTCTGAAGGCATCACCGCCATGAAGATATGGCCGTTTGACATGGCCGCTGAAAAAAGCCATGGCCAGTACATCAGCAACGCTGACCTTGACGCGGCTTTAGTACCTTTTCAAAAAATCCGAGATGCTGTCGGCAACCAGATGGACATCATGGTCGAGTTTCACAGCTTGTGGCGCTTGCCAATGGCGCAAAAAATCGCGCGCGCCCTCAAACCGTTTAACACCTTTTGGCACGAAGACGCGATACGCATGGACTCGCTCGATTTGCTCAAACAGTACGCTGTAGATTGCGAAGCGCTGATCTGCGCCAGCGAAACCCTGAGCTACAAATGGGGCTTCAAAGACTACCTGCAAACCGGTGTGGCAGGCGTTGCCATGCTGGACTTGAGCTGGTGTGGTGGCCTCAGTGAAGCCCGCAAAATAGCCGCCATGGCTGACGCCTGGCAACTGCCCGTCGCCCCGCACGACTGCACCGGGCCTGTGGTTTGGGCTGCATCCACCCACTTGTCACTGCATGCACCTAACGCGCTGGTGCAAGAAAGTGTGCGCGCCTTTTTTACCGGCTGGTACAAAGAGCTGGTGACGGAACTGCCCGTCGTTAAAAACGGCATGATCAGCTTGAACAACAAGCCAGGTCTGGGGCTTGAGTTATTGCCGGACTTGCACAAGCGCTCTGACGCGGTGGTGCGTATTTCAAAACTTTGATCCAGCACACAGGAATCAATCAGGAGTAGGGTCGTGAAAATTAAATCAGTCACTCCTTTTATTTTGCATGTGCCTGTAACGGGCGGGCAAATCGCTGACAGCACCCACACCGTTTCAAATTGGGGTGTGGTCGGCGCGAAGATTCAAACCGAAAGCGGCATCGTTGGTTATGGCTTTACCGGCACCCACGCGCATCTGCCAAGTGACCAATTGATCACCCGCTGCATTGAAACCTGCCATGCCCCGCTGCTGCTGGGCGAAGACGCCAGCGACATCAACCGCCTGTGGCAAAAGCTGGCGCATAACCCGGCCTTGCAATGGGTGGGCCGCGCAGGCATCATCACGCTGGCGCATGCCGCCATTGACGTGGCGCTGTGGGACATCAAAGCCAAGGCCGCAGCGCAACCCTTGTGGAAGTTGCTGGGCGGGCAGGTGCGTGACAAAGTACGGGCCTACAACACAGACATCGGCTGGCTCAGCATTCCTGATGCGCAACTGGTGGCAGGCGCACAACGCGCAGTGGCCGGTGGCTTTACCGGTATCAAAATCAAAGTCGGCTCAACTGTCGAGCGTGATCTGCGCCGCCTGGCTGCTGTACGCCTAGCCATTGGTCCCGACGTGACGCTGGCAGTTGATGGCAATGGCAAATGGAACCTGGCGACTTGCCAGCGCTTTTGCCGGGCGGCCCAAGCGCACGACGTGTACTGGTTTGAAGAGCCACTGTGGCATGACGACGTCAAAGCCCACGCGCAGCTAGCGCGCATCACGTCCATACCTGTGGCGTTGGGTGAACAGCTCTACACCACCGATGCGTTTGCCGAATTTTTTGCGCAGCAGGCCATAGCTTGGGTGCAGCCCGACGTCACTCGCACGGCGGGCGTGACGGAAGTGCTGCGCGTGTGCGACACCGCCCATTCGTTTCGCCTGCCGGTTGCGCCGCACGCTGGCGACATGAGCCAGGTGCATGTGCACCTGTCGTATGCACACCCGGCCTGCGAGGTGCTGGAATACATTCCGTGGATAAAAGACTGCTTTACCGAACCTGCGGATGTGGTGGATGGGCACTTTAAGCTGCCGCAATTGCCAGGGGCAGGAACAACGCCTACGGCAGCTGCTTGGGAGATGTATCGGCAGTCAACAGGCTGGTGATGGCGGCGTATTTCGCTGAATTCACGCCATCGCTAAAACTCGCCCCTGCATCAGACGGCCTGTCCAGTGCTATAGCCTGCGCATTACACTGAAATTTACGACCCAGGAGTAGTTGGCGCGCGCACTTGCTACTATGAATTTAGGAGCTGCTAGCGCACATAAATACTGGGCTACAGCACTAAAACTAACAGAAACGACACTATCTTAATGGCGCAGTGTCAGCCAAGCCGCCGTAATCAGAACAAGAGTCAGTGCGTTCGGGTTTGCCCGGGCGCAGCAGATGATTTTTTAGCCCGGCAAGCATCTGAACAGTATTTCACGTCAGCCCAGTTTTTAGCCCAGCTTTTGCGCCAGGTCATCTCACGGCCGCAGGCTACGCAGGGCTTGCTGGGCAGTGCGGCTTTGTTGCCTTTGAATCCTGACTTTTGCGGCATCAATTGAGCGTGTTGTGATAGTGGTGCGTGTCGGTGCGGTAGTAGCCACGCCGCAACTCCATCGGTACGTTTTGGAAGGTGTAGGCGATACGCTCAACGCTGAGTAAAGGCGTGCCGCGCTCTACTTTCAGGAGCTGCTCACGCCCGTCAATGGCCGCAACAGAACGTATTTTTTCTTCAGCGCGGAGCATGCGCATGTTGAATTCGGTTTCAAACAGTGCATACATGGCACCGTCATAGTTGGCCAAGCGCTCTGCGGTCAGGCCTTTAAAAGGGGCTGCGGGCAGCCAGATGTCTTCAAGAATCGTCGGCGTGCCGGCAAAGCTTAAAACCCGCCGCGCTTGCAGCACCGCGTCACCACTCTTCAGTGCCAAGGCTCTGGCCACGTCGGCTGTAGCGCGGGTGCGCCGACAGTCAATGACCTGGCGTTGCGCGGGGCCCTCGCTTCCGGGGGTACCTGTGTCTGGCACAAGCTTTAAAAATCGGAACTGCACCTGTTGCTCGGCGTGCGTTGCTACAAACGTGCCTTTGCCCTGGCGGCGCACCACCAAGTTACTGGTGGCCAGCTCGTCAATGGCTTTCCTTACTGTGCCCTGGCTCACGCGGTAGCGGGTGGCCAAGTCCATTTCAGACGGTATGGTTTCGCCTGGCTTCCATTCACCGACCTGAAGGCTTTGCAAGATCAATGCTTTGATTTGGCTGTACAACGGGCTGAAAGCTGGCGTGGCGGCCGGCTCGTCAGCGGTCGCTGCGAAGGGAGCTAATGTCGTGGTTTGTGCAGCCATGGCAGGTGTTTGGTTGAACCCATCATATCTTATATAAGACATAAGACAAATCGGCGCAACGCACTATTCGGCGCTAAAATCTAAGGGTTTACCGCTTCTTAGCACCTCGTTTTTAACTTCCTGAAAGCTTTCCATCATGACAAAAAAACCCGTCCGCGTTGCTGTTACTGGTGCAGCTGGCCAAATTGGCTACGCTTTGCTGTTCCGTATTGCCTCAGGCGAAATGCTGGGCAAGGATCAACCCGTAATCTTGCAGCTGTTGGAAGTGCCGGTTGAAGGCCCGCAAAAAGCGCTGAAGGGCGTGATGATGGAGTTGGACGATTGCGCCTTCCCGCTGTTGGTGGGGATGGAGGCGCACAGCGACCCGATGACGGCATTCAAAGACACCGACTACGCGCTGCTGGTCGGCTCCCGCCCGCGCGGCCCGGGCATGGAGCGTGCCGAGCTGCTGGCCGTGAACGGCGCGATTTTCATCGCCCAGGGCAAGGCACTCAACGCTGTAGCCAGCCGCAATGTCAAGGTACTGGTGGTCGGCAATCCAGCCAATACCAACGCCTGGATTGCGATGAAAAGCGCACCAGATTTGCCGCGTAAGAATTTCACCGCCATGCTGCGCTTGGACCACAACCGCGCGGCCAGCCAGGTTGCTGCCAAAACCGGCAAAGCCGTGGCGGACATTGAAAAACTCTGCGTGTGGGGCAACCATTCGCCCACCATGTATGCCGACTACCGCTTTGCAACTATCAAGGGCGAAAGCGTTGCCACCATGATCAATGACCAGGACTGGAATGCCAACACCTTTTTGCCAACCGTTGGCAAACGCGGCGCGGCCATCATTGAGGCACGTGGCGTGTCATCAGCTGCATCGGCAGCAAATGCAGCCATTGACCACATGCGCGACTGGGCGCTCGGCACCAATGGAAAGTGGGTCACCATGGGTATCGCCTCCAGCGGCCATTACGGCATTCCAGATGGCACCATGTTTGGCTTTCCCGTGACTTGTGAAGGTGGCGAATATAAGCTGGTTGAAGGCTTGGCGATTGATGCTTTCAGCCAAGAGCGCATCACCAAGACGCTGGACGAATTAAAAGGTGAGCAAGACGGCGTGAAGCATTTGCTGGCTTAAATGGCCCACCCACGCGACATCCTCCTTGGCGCTCAGGCTGCGACCGGTTTTTTACCCGTTTGCGACCACTACAGCGGGGTAGAAGCGCGGATGCGGAAAAGCCTGCAGCTGCAGGCCGACATGTGCGAAGAGTTCGGTGCTTGCGTTTTCGACGTGACGCTGGACTGCGAAGACGGCGCACCCGCGGGCGGCGAGGCGGACCATGCCGCAATGGTGGTAGCGTTGGTTGCGCTGGCTGCCAACAAAGCGCGTGTTGCGGTACGCGTCCATCCGGTTGACCACGTTGCGTTTGAAGCCGACATCGCCAGCATTGCAGGCAAAGTCGGTGATCAGCTTTGCCACATCATGGTGCCCAAGGTGGAGTCGGTGGATGACGTGGCCAAAGTCGTCACTGCACTGGCCAATGCAGGGGCAGCCCATCTGCCGATTCATGTGTTGATTGAGTCCCCTGCGGCGGTGCATCGTGCGTTTGACATCGCTGCGCATCCGCGTGTGCAGTCATTGAGCTTTGGCTTGATGGACTTTGTCTCCAGCCATGGTGGGGCGATACCAGCGTACGGTATGTCTAGCCAAGGCCAATTTACCCACCCGCTGGTAATGCGGGCCAAGCTGGAAATTGCAAGCGCCTGCCACGCCAACGGCAAAACGCCGTCGCACTGTGTGGTGACTGAGTTCAATGACGCGGATGCCATGACGATGGTCGCACGCCGCGCTTTTCGTGAGTTTGGTTACACCCGCATGTGGAGCATTCATCCGAACCAGATTCGCCCGATCCTGTCGGCATTTGCGCCGACTGAAGGCGAGATTGACAACGCTGCAAAAATAATAGCTGCTGCCGCACACAATGATTGGGCTCCCATTAGTTTTGAGGGTCAATTACACGACCGGGCAAGCTACCGTTATTTTTGGCAGGTACTGGAGCGTGCTCACCAGACGGGCCGCATGCTGCCATCTGAATCACAAATTTATTTTTAGGAACATCATGAAAAATGTATTACTTGCCGCGCTGACACTGACCGTACTTGCTGGCGCGTTTGCGCAGACGCCTGCACCTGCAAAAAAAGAGGCAAAGGCCTCGTCGTCCAAACCAAACGCCACGGTCAAGCGCTCAGCGCTTAAAGCGGTTGAAGAAGTCACGCCGATTGATGAAGACCCGAATGTCAAGCTGACGCCCGAGGACATCGACATTGCCAAGCGAGTTTTTGTCGGTACGATTCGCTGCGAATTAGGTAACTCGGTCACGTTGACCCCCAGCACCCGCAGGCCTGGCTTTTTTGCGGTGCAAACCAAAGGTGCGCGTTTCGTGATGCACCCGGTTGAAAGTCGTACCGGAGCGATTCGCCTGGAAGACCCGAAGCGCGGCGCGATGTGGCTTCAACTGGGCAACAAGTCCATGCTGATGAGCCAAAAGCTGGGCCAGCGCCTGGCAGACGAATGCATGAGTCCCGAGCAGGTCACGCTGGCTGAGGATTTGAAAAAAAACCCGCGCCCGGGTTTGCTTGATATCCCAGGTGCAACTCCCGTAAACGCAACTGGCGCAGCCAAATAATTTTCAGCAGTTAACAAACGATATTAGGAGAAAACATGTCGTCAACTTTCATTCAAACCTATCGCAACCACGTGGCCGAGCGTTCGGTATTGGGCATTCCGCCGTTGCCACTGTCGGCTGCGCAAACCGCTGAAGTCATTGAGCTGCTGAAAGCGCCGCCAAAAGGCGATGAAGCTTTTTTGGTTGACCTGATCACCCACCGCGTGCCTGCTGGGGTTGATAACGCCGCCAAAGTCAAAGCCAGCTACCTGGCCGCTGTGGCACACGGCACTGAAAAATGCGTGTTGATCTCGCGCGAGCACGCGGCTCTTCTGCTGGGCACGATGCTGGGCGGCTACAACATCAGCCCCATGATTGCGCTGCTCGATGATGCCGAGGCCAGCGTGGCCACGCAGGCCGCCGCAGGTTTGAAGAACACGCTGCTGATGTTTGACCAGTTCCATGACGTGAAAGAAAAAGCAGACAACGGCAACACCTACGCTAAAGCTGTGATGCAGAGCTGGGCCAATGCCGAATGGTTTACATCGCGCCCTGAAGTGCCCCAGTCCATCATGCTGACGGTCTTTAAAGTTGCAGGCGAGATCAATACCGACGACTTGTCTCCCGCACCTGATGCCTGGAGCCGCCCCGACATTCCGCTGCACGCGCTGGCGATGCACAAAAACCCGCGTCCTGGTGTGACTCCTGAGGAGGAGGGCAAACGCGGCCCGGTCAAGTTCATTGACTCGTTAAAAGCCAAAGGTCATTTGGTCGCTTACGTGGGCGATGTGGTGGGCACAGGTTCATCACGCAAGTCAGCCACCAACTCGGTACTGTGGTTCACTGGCCAAGACATTCCGTTTGTGCCCAACAAGCGGTTTGGTGGTGTGTGCTTGGGCTCAAAAATCGCTCCGATTTTTTACAACACCATGGAAGACTCAGGCGCATTGCCGATTGAACTTGACGTGAGCGACATGCAAATGGGCGACGTGATTGAGCTGCGCCCGTATGACGGCAAGGCACTGAAAGACGGCAAAGTCATTGCTGAATTTAAATTGAAAAGCGAGGTGCTGTTCGACGAAGTGCGTGCCGGTGGCCGTATTCCTTTGATCGTCGGCAGGGGTCTGACTGCCAAAGCAAGGTTTGCATTAGGCCTGCCCGCACCGACCCAGTTCCGCCTGCCGCAAGACCCGCTCGACAACGGCCGCGGCTTTACCCTGGCGCAAAAAATGGTTGGCCGTGCCGTCGGTTTGCCTGTCATTGACGGTAATCAGCAAGGCGTGCGCCCCGGAACGTACTGCGAGCCAAAAATGACATCGGTCGGCTCGCAAGACACCACCGGTCCCATGACCCGCGACGAACTCAAAGACCTGGCATGCCTGGGCTTTAGTGCAGATCTGGTCATGCAGTCCTTCTGCCACACAGCCGCGTATCCCAAACCAGTTGACGTGAAGATGCACCACGAGCTGCCAGATTTCATCAGCACACGCGGCGGTATTCCACTCCGTCCGGGTGACGGCATTATTCACAGCTGGTTAAACCGCATGTTGTTGCCCGATACGGTGGGTACGGGCGGCGACAGCCACACCCGTTTCCCGATTGGCATCAGCTTTCCCGCAGGCTCTGGCTTGGTGGCTTTTGGCGCGGCTACTGGCGTCATGCCGCTGGACATGCCAGAGTCTGTGTTGGTGCGCTTCAAAGGCGAAATGCAACCCGGCATCACGCTGCGTGACCTGGTTAACGCGATCCCGCTGTACGCCATCAAGGCCGGTTTACTCACCGTAGCCAAGCAGGGCAAGACTAACATTTTCTCTGGTCGAATCCTTGAGATTGAAGGCTTGCCTGATTTGAAAGTCGAACAAGCGTTTGAGTTGAGCGACGCATCCGCCGAGCGCTCCGCCGGCGGCTGCACCGTGCACCTGAACAAAGAGCCAATTATTGAATACATCACTAGCAACATCACCATGCTCAAGTGGATGATTGCTACTGGCTATTCAGATGTGCGCACCATCAATCGCCGCATTGCAGCCATGCAGGCCTGGCTGGCTGACCCGCAATTGCTCAACGGCGATGCGGATGCTGAATACGCTGCCGTGATTGAAATTGACCTGGCCGACATTCACGAGCCCATCGTGGCTTGCCCGAACGACCCAGACGATGTGAAAACACTGGCCGACGTAGCAGGCAGCAAAATTGATGAAGTCTTCATCGGCAGCTGCATGACCAACATCGGCCACTTTCGCGCCGCGTCAAAACTGCTCGAAGGCAAACGCGACATTCCGGTCAAACTCTGGATGGCACCGCCCACCAAAATGGATGCCAAGCAACTCAGCGAAGAAGGCCACTACGGCGTGCTGGGCAGCGCAGGTGCGCGCATGGAAATGCCAGGCTGCAGCCTGTGCATGGGCAACCAGGCACAGGTCAAAGAAGGCGCCACGGTGTTCTCAACATCTACCCGCAACTTCCCGAACCGTTTGGGCAAAAACTCCA
>JAYWFR010000048.1:0-2405 GCA_043778695.1 Polaromonas sp.
ACAGGTCGGCGTGGTGATGTTTGAGCCGCCGCGCCTTTACTACCAGCGCGAACGCACCCTGTGGGCGCCCGCGCCCGAGCAGCTGCTGGGCCTTGCCCAGTGGCTCAGGCGCTGCGGCGTACACACGCTGGTGGTGGTGGTGCCGCATGCGCAGGGCAGCTTGCCTGATGCCGTCAAGCGCGGGCTGGCCAATTTGGACGAGCAGGCACTCAGCGCTTTGGGCTTTGAGCGTTTGCTGCTGGTCAGGTCAGCGCAAATAGTCTCCCACCGGGATGCGTCGGGCTTTTTAAACAAGGTAGCCGCCTGGATGCTGTCTGCGTTGAGCTACATGATTCCCGCCACCGAGCAGCCGGTGCGGCCGTCTAAACTTGCAGAGTTCATTGACGTTGCCCTGCACCAGCTGCCTATGGGCACACATGTCGCGTCACCTGAATTGCTGTGGCGTGCGGCACAAGGCGCCAGCACGCAGCGCGTGGTGCAGACGTGGCTTAATAGCAGCACACGCGACCCCTAAACCACCTAGCCCGCCATGCGCAAACCCAAAGCCCCACCCGCCGACAGTACCAGCCCTGACGAGACTGAAGCCGCCTTTTACCAAGCGCTACAGCATGGCGACATTGACAAGCTGATGGCCTGCTGGGCCGATGAAGACGACATTGTGTGCGTGCACCCCGGCGGTGCGCGGCTACTGGGTGCGGGTGCCATTCGTGCCGCGTTCGACATGATGTTTACCAACGGCAGCATTCAGGCTCGGGCTGAAAAGGTACACCGTGTGGAGTCGCTGGGCTCCAGCGTACACAGCGTGCTGGAACGCATTGAGGTGCTGACCGAAGACGGCCCACGCCATGCGTATGTTATTGCTACCAACGTCTACCAAAAAACACCCCAAGGCTGGCGCATGGTGGCGCACCACGCCAGCCCGGGTACGCCGCGCGAGATGCTGGAGGTCAATGACAGCCCGCAAGTCCTACATTAATAAGCGCTACCAGCTATGAACTATGTAGCACCGTGGTGGCTGCCTGGTGGTAATTTGCAGACCATTTGGGCGGCCCTGCGGGCTGAGCGATTTGTGGGCAGTGCGCCCGCCTTCAGGCGTGAGCGGTGGGCAACGCCCGATGCCGACTTCATTGATGTTGATTTTTCTGAACATACGGCCCAGCTTGATGCGCCTTTGCTGGTGGTTTTTCATGGCTTGGAAGGCTCATCTGGCAGCCATTACGCCCAGGCGCTGACCGATGCCGCCCGCGCTCGCGGCTGGGCCTGCGCCGTGCCGCATTTCAGGGGCTGTTCAGGCGAGTTAAACCATGGCCCGCGTGCCTACCATTCGGGTGATTTCCAAGAGATTGACTGGATTCTGCGACGCTTTAAAAGCCAGCACCCAGGCCCCATCCTGGCGGTGGGTATTTCGTTGGGCGGCAACGCACTGATGCGCTGGGCGGGTGAGCTGGGTAGCGATGCTGCTCGTGTGGTCAGTGCCGTGGCGTCGGTCTGCTCGCCGCTGGATCTGGCGGCCAGCGGATGGGCGATTGGGCGCGGCTTTAACCGGCTGGTTTACACCCGTATGTTTTTAAGCAGCATGGTGCCCAAAGCGCTTAAAAAACTCGACCAACATCCCGGCCTGTTCAGCCGCAGCGATTTGCTGGCGGCACGCGACTTGTACGCGTTTGACAACATCGTCACCGCACCGCTGCATGGCTTCAAGGACACTGACGATTACTGGAAGCGTGCATCAGCCAAGCCGCACATGGGCAGTATCGGTGTGCCAGCCTTGGCGTTAAATGCTGTCAACGACCCGTTTATTCCGGCGTGGAGCTTGCCCACAACGCCAGGTGTTAGCAACAGCGTTACCTTGTGGCAGCCAGCGCAGGGGGGTCACGTCGGATTCCCGTCGGGCAGATTTCCGGGTAACGTCAGGGTCATGCCCGAGGCTGTGACAGCATTTTTGGCAACCCATCTTTAAAATCGAAAATTTGAAACAGTTATGGATGACATCGTCAAAGCCGCTCTGGCCAAATGGCCCAACGTGCCTGACTGCTACGGCTGGCTGGGGCTAGACGCACGCGGCAACTGGTACCTGCGAGACGACAACGCGCAAGCAGCAGGGCAGTTTTGTGCAGCCTCGAATGAGCCTGGCAGGCAGCAGGCCAGCAAAGGGTCCATGCTCAAACACGGCAAGCTGATTGACTTCATCCAGCGCAACTACGCAGCTGACCCGCAAGGTCAGTGGTTTTTTCAAAACGGCCCGCAACGCGTGTATGTTGAGCTGGAGGCCACGCCCTACGTCTGGCGCGTCGGCAATGCGCCCGACTTTGACGTTACTGCCCACACCGGCCAAGTCGCCATCACCCAGCGCTGCATCATTGACGAGCATGGCCGCGTGTACCTGGAAACCGCCCTAGGCTTTG
>JAYWFR010000049.1:0-5854 GCA_043778695.1 Polaromonas sp.
GATGTGTATGCTGGTGGCCACCGCCATGATGGGGACCAGCAGCAATGCTGTTTGGCGAGCGTAAATGCCAAGTACCAAGGCAATGCCGCCCAGCAGTTCTAACGCAAAAACCGGGTAGGCCAAAAAGCCCGGCAAGCCCACGCTTTGAAAGAACTGCGCCGTGCCAGGCAGCGTAAAAACAAGCAGCTTGAGCAGCGCGTGGGCGATCCACATGATGCCCAGGCTGGCGCGTAAAAGCGTGATGCCGTAGTCGGTGGCGTTTGCTGTGATTGGTGTATTTGTTGAGTTCATGGTCGTACGCCCATCAAAGGATTGAAAGATGTTGAGTTAGCAATGAAGGTAATGTAGTATTTCTAAAACGCAATTGAAATAGGCAAACTAGAAAATCATGATTGCAAAAACGCAATACAAATTAAGCGCTGGTGACGTTGATGTGGTGCTGGCACTAACACGTGCTGGCACGCTTTCAGGTGCGGCCGAGCGCTTGTCGGTTGATGCGTCTACCGTCTTTCGGGCCCTCAAGCGGGTTGAAAAAGGGCTCGGGCAGCGCCTGTTTGAAACATCGCGCGCTGGGTACTTGCCGTCCGAGCTGGCGCAATCGCTGGCTGGTCATGCCGAACAAATGGAAGCACAGCTCGAAGCCGCACGCTCTGCTGCACAAATGCTGCCTGATCAGGTTTCCGGCTCGGTACGCATTACCACCACAGACACCCTGCTGCACGGTCTGGTCGCGCCTGCCCTTAAGCAACTGCGCAGCATTCATCCGTTGCTGGCGTATGACTTGCGTGAGAGCAATGAGCTGGCCAGCTTGACCCGGCGCGACGCAGACATCGCCGTACGCGCCACCAAAAAGCCACCGCAGCATCTGGTCGGCAAACATGTAGGAGCGATTCGCGTGGCCCTGTTTACTGCTAAAAAAGGTGAGCCCAAAACATTTGACGCGGCCACCGCCAACAACACGCCGTGGATAGCGCCCGACGACGCCATGCCTGACCACCTGACGGTGATCTGGCGCAAGAAGCACTTCCCGAAAGTAATGCCCACTTATCGCGTCAGCAGCATATTGACCGTTGCCGAACTAGTGGTCGAAGGCCTGGGGCTAGGGCTATTGCCGCTGTTTTTAGCGCAAGGCAGAAGCGACGTGACGCAGCTGACCGAACCGCTGGACGAATGCCAGACCGAGCTGTGGCTGTTGACGCATACCGAGTCACGGCACTTGCGGCGCGTTTCAGCTGTGTTTGCATATTTGTCGCAAAGTCTTCAGCTCGGGTAGTCGCTGCGCTGCAAGCAAACCTTATCTTTTATTGCAAGGCCCTCGCATTCGTGGTTTCCTGATTTTTAGACAGGCTTTGCTTTACTGAAAAAAATCAGGATGACGCCAGAAAGTATCACGCCACAAGCAAGCCATTCGTTGCGGCTGACCACTTCACCGCCCAGCGCCACACCCAAACCCAGTGCAATCAGCGGGTTTACAAATGCGTAGCTGGTTGCAATGGCTGGCGATGTGTTGGCCAGCAAATACAGGTACGCGCTGAAGGCCACCAGCGAGCCGAACGCTACCAGATAAGCCCACGCTGCAAACGCCAGGGGTTGTGGCGGCCAGGCAGGTTGTTCACCAAGGGCAAACGAAATAACAGTCAGAACAACGCCCCCGCACAACATTTCGCTAGCGAAACCCATCGGGCCAGGAGCCAGCGGCAGGCGAGTGGTTTGCAGCACCGAGCCCAGCGACCAGGCAACAACAGAGCCCAGCATCAACACCATGCCACCGGGCGACGCGGCAAAGCTTGCGCCACGTACCAGCAGCAACACGCCCACTGCGCCCAGCACCGTGCCCGCCAGCTCAAGCCGCGTAGGCCGTTTGCCCGCAGCCAGACCAAAAGCGCACACCACGATGGGCACGGTGGCAATAAATGTCGCAACCAGGCCTGAGCCAATGTATTGCTGTGCAGTGGCCAGCCAGCCCATGGCGGCGGTTAGCATCAGACTGCCCACAGCTGCGGCATGACGCCATTCAATCAAACTGGGCCAAGCCGCTCCGTGCCAGCGCATCCACGCCAACAGCAGCGCGCCTGCCAGTAAAAAGCGCGAGCCCATCTGAAAGTAGGGCGGAAAGCTCACCAGGGCAAACCGGCTAGCCAGATAGGTTGAGCCCCACACCAGGTAGCAGGCCAGCAAGGCCAGAATCAGCCAGCGCGGGGCGTTACTGGGTCGATCAAGTGTGGCAGTAAAGAAAGACATGGCCGCCATCGTAATTTGCCCTATTGCGTTTGAACATGCAAAATTAACGGTGTTAAACCAGCATCACCTTACTTTTTAACGTCTATGAACACTTTGACAGAAATTAACGAATTTGATTTGTATGACGCCAGTATTCTTGCGGCGCTGCAAAAAGACGCCCGCATCACGATGGCGCAGTTGGGCCGGCTGGTACACCTGAGCCAGCCTGCCGTCACTGAGCGAGTGCGCAAGCTGGAGCTGTCTGGCGTTATCACGGGCTATCGCGCCCAGGTCAACTACCAGCGGCTGGGCTATGGCATTCGCGCCGTGGTGCGGGTAGGCCGGGCGGAATATGCGCGTGTCGTCAAGCTGGTAGAGCAAACGCCCGAAGTGATCACCGCTTACAACGTAACGGGCGACGACAGCTGGGTGTTGGAAATTGCCGTTATTGATGTGGCGCACCTGGATGCCGTGGTGACCAAGTTTTGTATATTGACCGAAACCGCGACCTGCATCGTGCTGAGCGCCTTGCGCGAGGGAACAGTAGTGCTGCCTGCGCGCCGAGACAGCATCAAGCCAACTATTAAAAAAGTGACAGGCCGTTAAATACAGGTGGTGCGGCAATGGGCTTGTCTCCAACAAGGACAGGCAGTTTCATTCATATGCTGCTTAATCTTGAGTAGAAAAAGCCTTATAGTCCAATTAATACGTGCGCTAGCAGCTACGCAAATAATAGCAACAGAACTGTCTGACGGGTTAATGTCTGACTCTCAACACCACACGTCGCCAGGTGTTGCTGGCCAGCAAAATGCAGGCGGCAGCGGGTGTGTCGGGTAGCACAGTGATGCGCTGGATACGTGCTGGCAGCGGCATCACATCGGCCAGCTCTTTGAAGTTGGCCGTCGCGCCGATGCCTTCCCAGCGCCGGGCGTGCAGGGCTTTTAGGCTCATGTCGGGCACGATGATGGTGGGGCGTTGGCTGGGCAGCTGCAGGATCACAGCTAATTGCTGTTCTGGCGAGCTCATCAGGTGGTTAGACGTGTCCATGGCCTTGGCACAGGGCACGTGCGGTGCGCGGTAGTGGTGTGGAGTGAGCTTGACGCCTATGTGCGGGGTGACGACGGCGGCGACGTCTGGTTTGCCGTCGCCATCAAAATCAGCCACATTCACTGGGTTGAGCCAGCGAAAGGTAGACCCAGGCTCCTGGCTTTTTCTTTCAAGGTTTTGCCGCTTGGTGAATCGTACAGCCCTAGCACCATCACGCTGGCCCCGCGCAGGGCATCCGACTCGATGACGATGACGATGATCTTGTCGCGGCCGTCTTGGTCGAGACCAGCCAAGCGCACGGTCCGGTCTTCAAACACCCGGTTGATGGGCAGGCGGTAGGATTCCTGCAGGGTACCGTGCGGCGTGGCGGCCAGTACGTGCAGGCTGGCCGCGTGGCCGCGTGGGCGCGCGAGCTGAGCGCGGCATGTGGGTAGCGCTCGGTGGGCGTGCCCAGCCACGCCCAGGCGATGTCGCGCTGGCCTTGCGCTGGCTGGCTAGCCCGCTAGGCGCTGGGCGCTCGGCGCTAGGCCCTGGGCAACTGCTGGTGGCGGGGCATCAGGCATCAGCATGGCTTTGAAGCGCTACGCCGGTGCGGGCTCCAGCATCAACCCCATCGCAGTGCTTAGACCGGGCAGGGCAGCTATGCAGCACATCAAACCTAGGCGGAGAAAAAATAAGCGTGTGGGTGTTCGTGAAAAAGTCACGCCTTTGAGTCGCACTGACTGCGCATTTCTTACAGCCCCCTTCACACAGCTAAACGAACAAAGCTCAATCAACCCCTAAAAACGTTGCCAGCGCGGGTGTTTGCAATGCGCCGGCGTTGGTCACAACAGTGCCTGTGCGTGCATTTTTGGCCACAATGTACGGCACCGATGTGGCGCCCAGGCTGTTAAAAAGCAGGGTGTTTGCTTTGATGGCCGCTTGTGCTTCGGCGGGCGGGCTGGCGTCGGCGACCATGCCGCCTGTGCCTACCAGCAGTGCCGCCTCATGCGCGTTCATCAGCTCCTGTGGGTTGGCTGCGGTCAGCAGGGCTGCGCCTTGCAGTGTGCTTTTGGCGTTCATCAAAGACACCGGGATCCACACAAACTTCACTTTTTTTTGCAATGGCAGCGATGCGTTCCACAGCGCGCCACAGTGGGGGCATTGCGCGTCAAACAGGACGTAGACGGTTTGCGCGGTCATCACCGCACCAACCGTAAAGCCCTTGCCGCCCTTGGCCACAGCGTCATAGGACTGTGCAGAGCTGACGGCTACAGCTGGCGGACTTGGCGCAGTCGGTGCGTCTTGCTTTGAGCAACTGGCCAGGCTAGCGACAAGCGCCAACGCAACAGTCAATGTACAAAAACGGGTCAGCAGATGGGTGGGTGTCATGGCATGTGCTTGAGTAAGTTTGTTAACTCATCTTAGTATCAGCCACCCACAACGCAAAAAGCGCCGAGGCAGTGTTCCGGCGCTTTTTTGACGATTGATATCTCGTATTTAAAGCGAAATCAGGCTGTAGCCCAATCATTATATGGGCGTGCAGCTCCTAAAAAAGAAGCGTTTTGCCTCAGATGGCTCAAGCGGCTTTGGCTGCGCGGCGCTGGGAAAAGGCGGTGGTGCGCTTGACGGTGGCGGTGGCCACGTGGTCACCGGCGATTTTGCTGGCTAGTTTGGCTGATTTTTCTTCAACTTTGGCGGCGAATTCGCTCAAGGCTATGACTCCTGGCTTGCTGACTTGGGCAATCGTGGTCAAGGTGCTCAAGCCGGTTTTTTCTTCAAACATGCTGGCGTTGGCAGCTACCCGCTCAATACCAGCTTCTGCTAGTTTTACCAACTGGCTCACCACCAGTTCGGCGCCTTTGCTGGTCTGCGTCAAGCCTTTGCTGTAATAAGCACTGAAGGCCAGCTGGGCAGCGCTTGCGTTTTTAGCAACGTTGCCATCTAGCTGTGAACGAGATTCTTTAAGTGCCGAGTTCCAGCGCTTTTCCAGCACCGTCACCACGCGTTCGCCGCCGGCGCGGTAAGCGTCGATCACGTTTTTAGCGGTGCTGCCGTAGCAGCCGACCAGGTCTGTAACAACGGTGGAGAGATTTTTAGCGGTCATGATGAATCCTTGGGTTAAATTGAACGATGCACCAAGAATACGTGTTAACCCTAGGCAATGCGACCTAACGGGCTAGAGTGCGCTCCCCAAGCCCCAAGGTAGCTATTTGATGCTGGCTATTTGACGGTAATCTGAATTGAGGCGCTCATGGGCGCGCCGTAGGACTGGTGCGCGCCGTTGGCAAACTGTGACGTCAGTTTGTACTGTCCCGGCGGCAAGGTAATCATGGCCTCGGTTTGGCCTGCGCCAAAGTGGCGGTGGTTGTCATCAAAGGGTACTGATTCGCCAGCAATTACTGGCATCCGATTGATCAGCAAGTGGTTGTGACCGCTGTCCTTGATGATCTCGCCCGCTGGTGCGACCGCCATACCTTGCACGCCAAAGCGCACCTTGAAAGTAGTTGCCACCACAGCACCGTCGGCGGGCTCCAAAAGCGACACAGACGCAGTCGGCGCTGGTGCGGCGCAAGCTGCGAGCAGGCTAGCAAAGGACGCTGCTGTT
>JAYWFR010000050.1:0-13699 GCA_043778695.1 Polaromonas sp.
ACCTTGTACCAGCAGTTAGCGCCCTCCCCGCCGCCTGCTTCAAGGGTTGTGAATTGCGCTTGCCCATCATCGAGTGTCACGCCGTCGAGCAGCCGCTTCTTTTCTTCGTTGCTTAAAGCTCCCAGCACGCGCACTGCGTACTCTCGCTCCAGCCCGAACCTTGGATGCATAAGTCGATTTGCCAACTCGCCTGAGCTGGTCAGCAGCAGCAAGCCCTCGGTGTTCAGGTCAAGCCGACCCACAGATTGCCATTTGCCCTGGAAAAGCTTGGGCAAGCGCCTAAACACAGTCGGTCGATTTTGCGGATCATCATGCGTAACCACCTCACCAGCCGGTTTGTGATAAGCGATCACACGCGGCGGCGGTGGGTCAATGCGCACGCGAATGGGTTTGCCATTGATCTTGACGTTATCGCCAAACTGCACCCGTTGGCCAATATGAGCGGGTTCGGAGTTAACTGAAATGCGCCCTTGCAAAATGAGTTGCTCCATCTCTAGGCGCGAGCCGAGGCCTGCCTGGGCTAGAACTTTGTGAAGCTTTGGAGACTCGGGCTGCGGTGCAAGAACGCGCTTTGCAAGTGCGACCCCCGGGTCAATTTCATCCGCGTCAAACTGGCCGCTGACAACTGCGTCAAAGGCTGTCAGAGCAACAGGCAGTGATGCGGCTTGGTTATCGTCAGTATCTGGTGAACTCATATTGCACGACTCACTGGTTTGGCATAAGGGCGACGGGCACGTCTGTATCAGTAGCGGTCAGCCCAAATTCAATTTGCGACAACATATCAGTTGGCTCAGCGCCGTTTTCCATGGCGGGTAACTCGTCTAAGGAAGCAACACCAAGGTCATCGAGAAAAAGTTTCGTTGTGGCGTACAAAGCCGGTCTGCCTACCGTTTCTCGGTGACCGATCACGTCAACCCAGCCCCGATCTTCAAGCTGCTTGAGGATCAAACTGTTGATGGTCACCCCGCGGATGTCTTCCATATCGCCGCGCGTCACCGGTTGGCGGTAGGCAATGATGGCCAGCGTCTCAAGCGTCGCACGGGTGTAGCGTGGCGGCTTTTCAGGGTGCAGGCGATCAAGGTATTCACGCATCTGCGGGCGGCTTTGGAAACGCCAGCCAGTTGCCACCAGAACAAGCTCTACCCCGCGTGTAGACCAATCGCTCTGCAAATCTTCAAGCGCGAGCTTGATGCTGTCTAAAGTTAACGCCCCATTAAACAAAACGCCCATTTCCTTCAGCGGCAAAGGCTGCTGCGCGCAAATGAGGGCTGTTTCGAGGACGCGTTTTGCATCCACCGTTTTCATAATTTGTTGTGAGTTCCGAGGGGTTCGGTGATAAAGCTTCTGCACGGCTTTGAAGAGCCTAAAGTGGCTGAAAAAAAATATTTGGACTGTATTCGCCAGTCGACAAACATCCTAGTTCCGCTCGCTTTCATTGTAACTGAGGCCTACCTGCTCGATTGCAGCAGACAGATCTTGGGGCAGCTCGCAGTTAAAGACCAACTTCGCCCCGGTCATGGGGTGTGCAAAAGCCAATCGACAGGCGTGCAGCGCCTGGCGCGTCAAGCCGCCAGCAGGCACACCGCCGTACACCTCATCGCCCACCAAACAGTGCCCAATTGCCGCCATGTGAACCCGAATCTGGTGAGTGCGACCAGTGTGAAGCTTGCAATGCACCAAACAGTGATTCAGCCCGTTTTGCAGCAGACTGAACTCTGTTGTAGCGCTCTTGCCTGCATTCCGGTCTAGGTCAACAACCGCCATCCGCAAGCGGTTGCGAGGATCACGGCCGATTGCAAACTCAACCTGGCGCATTTTTGCACCTTGCCACGCCTTATGGGCGAGCGCTATGTACTGCCTGCTAACGCTGCGCTCAGCGATCAGGTGCACCAAGCGGTCCATGGTTTGCCGGGTGCGGGCCACGACCATCAAGCCGCTGGTATCTTTGTCAAGCCGATGCACGATACCTGCACGCGGCAGTTGGCAGGCGTGGATGTCACGGGCCAACAAGCCATTGAGCAGCGTGCCGCTCCAGTTTCCCGGCGCGGGGTGAACCACCAGACCGGCGGGCTTGTTGATCACCAGCAGCCATTCGTCCTCGTAAATAATATTCAGTGCCATGGTTTCGGGCTTGAAAGCCTGGCTTTGAGCGGTTGGCCTTAGTTCAATGGTTAACGCATCGCCTGCCTTGAGCCTTGCGGACGCTTTGACCTGCACCGACCCGTTGTGCATAACTGCATTTGAAGCAATCAATTGCTGAAGGTAGCTGCGTGAGAACTCCGGCACCATCGACGCCAGAACTTTATCAAGGCGTTCGCCATGACCACCTACGGGCACGCTCACCTCCCGTAGTTCAACGTCTGGCAGTTCAGTCGCAAACTCGTTGTCCAGCATGCCGTGCCCCGAGGCAGATTCGCTTAAGTTTTCCATCGATATAATTCATTTCTCAGGCATCAAGCGCCCTACCCTTTGAGGTTTATCACCATGTTGCACAACAAATTATCGGTCGTTATGAATGTTTCATCCGGTGCGGCGCTGGTTTTGGTTGCCGCATTCCTTCTTGCCGGTTGCTCAACCAAACCAATCGACCCAACGGGTACCTGGAGCCCCAATAAAATTTACTCGGAAGCCAAGGATGAATCACGCTCCGGTGCGTATGACAAAGCCATTGTCTTGTTTGAAAAACTTGAGGGCCGAGCTGCGGGCACGACGTTAGCCCAGCAAGCTCAACTTGAAAAAGCCTATGCGCATTACAAAGCTGGCGAGCAAGCCCAAGCGTTAGCCACACTTGACCGTTTCATCAAATTGCACCCTGCCAGCCCGGCGCTAGACTATGCCTTTTACCTCAAAGGGCTGGTTAATTTCAATGACAACTTGGGGCTGTTTGGCAGCTTGATACGCCAGGACTTATCCGAACGTGACCAAAAAGCGGCTAAAGAATCCTTTGAGTCATTCAGAGAGTTGGTGACTCGTTTTCCAGACTCACGATACACGCCTGACGCCACACTGCGAATGGGCTACACCGTCAATTCGCTGGCGGAATCTGAAGTTCACGTGGCACGGTACTACTACTCACGCGGCGCTTATGTGGCGGCGCTCAACCGGGCGCAAACTGCTATTTCTGACTACCGCGACGTGCCAGCCCTTGAAGAGGCTACCTACATCGTGTACAAGTCATATGATGCGTTGGGTATGACGCAGTTGCGAGACGACACGAAACGAATCATTGAAAAAACTTATCCACAAAGCGACTTTTTGACCCAAGGCTTTAGGAAAGCGAATCGGCCCTGGTACCAACTTTGGTAAGTTGATCGAGCAGCTCAAAGGTTGAGTTTAGGCGCTTCATGGCAGGTAACGCGCGTATCAAACGCTTACCGTAGCCCATGCTTGTCAGCCTGCCGTCGCAGACCACCAACACACCCTCGTCGGTCTCACGGCGTATCAAACGGCCAGCGCCTTGCTTTAAAGCTATTGCCGTTTCTGGCAAAAAATAGTCATTGAAGGGGTTGAGGCCTTGCACTTCCAGAGCTTTGGATCGAGCCTCTGCCATCGGGTCGCTGGGCGGCGGGAAAGGCAGTTTGTCGATGACGACCAGTTGCAGTGAGTCACCAGGAATGTCAATTCCTTCCCAAAAGGAGGCAGATGCCACCAAGACGCAGCCAGACTCGCCAGCCGAACCCCCTCGCCGGAAACGCTCTATTAAAACGCGTTTGGGCATGGCCCCTTGCACCAACACCTCCAGATCGCCAGATCTTTCAAAATCTGAAGCAAGCATCTCGCCGATCAATCTCATGGCCTTTAAAGTCGTAGTCAGCACCATGGTGCGGCCGCCTAGTTTGCGGGCCCACAAAGCCGTTGATTTCGCCACCTGCGCAAGGTGTCCGGGATCAGCAGGTTTAGGAAAGTCTTGCGGAATGTAAAGCGCTGCTTGCAGTGCATAGTCAAATGGGCTGCCGACCCGCAAAACGCGTGCGTCCTCTAAGCCACACGGCTGCGTGAACCAGCTCAAGGTGTCGTCTTCGCCCAAAGTCGCTGATGTGAAAATCCATGTTTTTGCAGACTCTTTGGACGTGCACAGCAATCTGGTTTTTACCGCCTCGGCAATCGTCAAGGGCGACTCACTCAGGCGCAGTTGCTTGTTGACGTTAACCCAGCGCACGCAGCCTTGCTTGCCGGGGTTCAAAAAACTGACTGTGTTGTCGGCCAGCAATACAGCTCGTTCACGCAGTCGAACGAAATCAGGAGAAATTTCACTAACCGTATCAAGCGCAGCACAGGCAGCCGTTAGGGCTTCGGACAACGCTTTCAGAGCGTCGATCCACGCATCGGTTTCAAGAGTTTCAGGAGCAGGGTTGGTCCAACGCAATTTGGTGCCAGGATGGCATTGGGCTGCGCACAGTCGGAGTTCTCTGGCAGCGTACTCGCAGCCGCCCACAATGTGTTGCCAATCCACCAACCCGCGTGCCAATTGCAAACCCGCGCCCAACATATCGCGACAAAAATCAAGCAGCTGACCGGTAGTAAGGTGCTTGCCCAAAAACTGCACGCCAGTTTCGTTGAGTTGGTGCGCCTCGTCAAAAATCACAATGCGTGCGGTCGGCAACAACTCAGCCATGCCCGATTCACGCACCGCTAAATCTGCAAAGAAAAGATGGTGGTTAATGACTACGATGTCAGCAGCCATGGCCTCTCGCCGAGCCAAATTAACGTGGCAGCTTTTGAATTGTGGGCATTGCGAGCCTAAGCAGTTTTCGCGAGTTGAAGTCACCAAAGGTATCAACGGGGAGCGTTCGTCCAGCCCGGGAAGTTCTGCCAAATCACCCGCCTTGGTGATCTGCGCCCATTGCTCAATTTTGGCGAGTGAGCGTAGGACTGATCTATCGGTCATGCTGGCATCTTGCCGCGCTAACCCTACTCGGTGCAGGCAGACGTAGCTAGCGCGCCCCTTGAGCAGCGCCGTGCTAACAGGCACACCCAAAGCCTGAACCAGCCGGGGCAGGTCGCGGCCAAATAACTGATCCTGCAAAGCCTTGGTCGCGGTTGACACCAGCACCCGTTCACCACTCAGCAATGCCGGGACAAGGTAAGAAAAAGTTTTACCTACGCCAGTGCTGGCCTCAACCACCAGCGCTTCGGCATGGTCAATAGCGTGCGCCACGGCCAGCGCCATAGCGGTTTGACCGTCGCGAGCAACAAAATGGTCTGCGGCGCGGGACAGTACGCCGCCTTCCGCAAAAGCCGCCTCGACTTCAAGTGTCAAATTCATCAGGCAGGCTCAGGGGGGTCAAGTGAAATTTCAAGCTGAAAGATTTGGTCTCGTAAGGCCAATCTGCGCTTTTTAAGACGCCGCAGCATCAACTCATCGACAGGCACAGCAGTCGCGGCGATGTCAACAAGCGCATTTAAGTCGGCATGCTCGATTTTGAGGTCAATCAGCCTTCTTGCGGGGGAATGTAGGTTCAGATCCAAAGTAATTGTTAGAGCGTGCAGGTTGCTCTGATAATAAAGGGGTTTGCAACACTCTTCACATCACAAAATTCACAAGCGCTTCAAGATGTCAAAAGGCTACCGCATCACCGCATCAACCGGCATACACAAAGGCGACCGTGACTATCAGCAAGACCAAGTCAGCCTGATCACCCACGCGCGCGTGCCGGGCTGTTTGCTCGGCATTGTGGCTGACGGTATGGGTGGACGCAGCGGCGGACGCAAGGCATCAGACCAAGTCATGATGACCGCCAAGCAGCTTTTTGAGCGCTATGACCCGGCCACAGATGATGCGCCCGCAATGCTCAAGCAAATGGTTGAAGAGGCGCATATTGTTATTAAGCTAACTGCGATTTCCTCCGAGCAGGAGCCGCACAGCACCTTGGCAGCTTTTTTAATCAATCCAGGCGGCGACTGCCACTGGGTGCACACGGGCGATTCGCGCATTTACCATTTTCGTGGCAACAAAATGGTGCGGCACACGACGGACCATTCTTACGTACAGACACTGGTCGACAAAGGCGAAATAACCGACGAAGAGGCCAACGTGCATCCACAGGCCAACATATTGATCGGATGCCTGGGTACGGAAGAAGCGCCGCCTGTCGCCCATCACTTAATTCCCATGTTGGCCCCAGAAGACGTGCTGATAGCCTGCAGTGACGGGGTCTGGCACTATTTCAGCCCGGCTGAAATGGGTTCTGCTCTGTCGATGTTGTCGCCTCGCGAAGCCACAGAGTTTTTGATTCAAAAAGCCAGGTCCAGAGCTCGAGGGGGCGGCGACAACTTGTCGCTAGTCATCGTTAAGCTTGAACCGCTGGACTAAGCGGTCTCAGTTAGACACAGGCAGCGGGGCCGCTGAAGATTTGGTCTGACTGGCTTTTTCTTTAGCGAGTCTGACTTGCCGGTCTTGCGCTTTTTCAAGCCGTTGCTGGTATTTTTTGACTTCCGCAGCACTCGCCGCCTGCTTGGCAGTGCGACTGGCTTGCTTGTCTTGGGCATTCCTGGCGCGCGTTGCGGAGTCCGCCAACTTGCTCTTCTCGTTTGCTACAGACGTTGCCCGGCTGGCATTTTTTTGTTGATCACGCGCCATCCGGTCGTCAAAGTCTCTTAAAGCATCTCCTCGTTTATCGACCGCCTGCTGTTGCTTTTCAGGCGACTCTTTGTCTTCGGTTTTTTTCACCTGTTCCGCGCCTTTGGCTTTGCGCTCTTGGTCGTTCAATGAGATTTCCTGGCGGCGCAAATCAGCCAATGCATCGCTTCGCCTGGCTTTGACATCGCCCAAACACCTGTTGACCAAATAGTTTTTGTAACAAGCCGCATCTTCTCGGCTAGAGCTAATTTCAAGCGCAGCACGCTCATCTTTAATGCGCGCGCGCTCGGCGTCGTTCGACAGCTGTGATCGCGCCGAGAAACTGACAAACAGCATAACTAAAACAAACAGTTTATTCATGTCAACGTGGTGTCCACATCGCGGCGCTCCAAAGCCAAAAACTCCTTTGAGCGCATTTCGTTCAGCCTGGAGACGGTGCGCGGAAACTCATGCGCCAAAGGACCCTCCGTGTACAACGCTTCTGGTGGCGCTTCTGCCGACATGATGAATTTGACGCGCCTGTCGTACAGCACATCAATCAGCCAGGTAAACCGCCGCGCTTCTGAAGCCATATTAGGCGGCATCACGGGCACATCACTGAGGAGCACCGTGTGAAACTGTGTAGCGATCTCCAGGTAATCGTTTTGTGACCTTGGTCCACCGCACAGGGTTTTAAAGTCAAACCACACCAAGCCGCCCGCTTTGCGCCGAGCGTAGATTTGGCGCGACTCAATTTGCAATACCGGGCTGTCGTCTTGCGACTCAGCCAGGCGGTTAAAGGCGTCTGTCATCTCTGCATCAGCGTGAGCGCCCAATGGCGTCTGGTACAGATTGACCTGCTCCAGCGTGCGGCGGCGGTAATCTGTGCCGTTGTCGACGCTGATGACTTCCAGATGTTCGTTTAGCAGCGCAATAGCGGGAAGGATGCGGTCTCGATGCATGCCGCCAGGGTACAGGTCGTCAGGCTTGAAGTTCGACGTGGTGACAAAACCCACACCGTTGTCAAATAACGCGCTCAAAAGGCGGTACAGGATAAGCGCATCGGTGATCTCCGCCACATGAAACTCGTCAAAGCAAATCAGCTTGTAACGCTTGGACATGCGCTTTGCCAGCTCGTCCAGCGGGTTTACAGTGCCCGCCAGGTCGCGCAGCTCTCGATGAACTTCGCGCATGAACTCATGAAAGTGCAAGCGGGTTTTGCGTTTAATCGGCACCGCGTTGTAAAAGCAATCCATCAAAAAACTTTTACCGCGCCCTACCCCGCCGTACATGTACACGCCGCGCGGCGTGTCGGGGTGGTTGACCAGTTTTTTAAAAGCGTTGGAGCGCTGTATTTTGTAAGCCGCCCAGTCATCGGCACAGCGCTCCAGCGCATCCAGAGCCCGCAACTGAGCCGGGTCTGACGTGTAGCCTCTGGCGACCAGTTCGGCAACATATGCTTGCTTGACGCTCACAGCTCAGGGTTCTGTTTGCTATATTTTCAGGAGCTGCTCGCGCAGGTATCTGTTGGGCTACAGGCTGATTTAATACTTAAAATAATGAAAAACAGGGTCAAAACGGCATTCAACATGATTAAAAATTCAACGTTCGCTTGTCAATAGCCAGCGCAGCTTCTTTGGTCGCTTCGCTGAGTGATGGATGCGCGTGGCATATGCGTGCAATGTCTTCACTGCTAGCCCTGAACTCCATCGCCACCACGCATTCAGCAATCAGCTCGCTGGCCATGGGGCCCACGATATGTACGCCCAGAATTTCATCCGTCGTCGCGTCAGCCAACATCTTCACCATGCCGGTTGTGTCGCCCATCGCCCGTGCACGGCCGTTGGCCAAAAACGGAAAGGTGCCTGCCTTGTAAGCCCGGCCAGCGGCTTTCAGCTGCTCTTCAGTTTGGCCGACCCACGCAATCTCGGGGCTTGTGTAAATCACCCAGGGAATCGTGTTGAAGTTGACATGCCCGTGTTGCCCGGCGATGCGTTCAGCTACTGCAACGCCTTCTTCTTCAGCCTTGTGCGCCAGCATCGGGCCGCGCACCACGTCGCCAATCGCCCACACATTGGGCAAATTGGTTTTGCAGTCGCCATCAACCACAATCGCACCGCGCTCGTCCAGCTTGAGGCCGACCGCTTCAGGTGCCAAGCCAATAGTATTGGCCACGCGACCAATAGAGATCACCAACTTATCAACGTCAAGTAGCAGCGCCTCGCCTTTGGCGTTGGTGTAGGCGATAGACACGCCTTTTTTGCCGACTTTGATGTCGCCAACCTTCACGTCCATTTCAATTTTCAGGCCTTGTTTGGTGAAGGCCTTATGCGCTTCTTTGGCGATTTGCTGGTCCACTGCGCCAAGAAAAGTCGGCAAGCCTTCAAGCACCGTCACCTCAGAGCCCAACCGCCTCCAAACCGAGCCCATTTCCAGGCCAATCACGCCAGCACCAATCAAAGCAAGCTTTTTTGGCACGCTGGTCAAGCGCAAAGCGCCATCGTTTGACAAAACGTTTTCTTCGTCAAATGGTGTACCTGGCAGCGTGCGAGCGTTTGACCCTGTGGCGACAATGATGTGCTTACCAGTGATGACCTCATCAGCAGCACCCGCCACCTTGACGTCATACACACCATCTTTGCCAGCTGCAAAAGAGCCGCGACCGTGAAAGAACGTGACCTTGTTCTTTTTGAACAAATACAGCACGCCGTCGTTGTTCTGCTTGACCACCGTGTCTTTGCGGCCAATCATCTTGGTCATGTCAAGGCTCAGGCCTGTGACACCAATGCCGTGGTCAGCGAAGTGATGCCCCGCCTGCTCGTAGTGCTCTGACGATTGCAGCAATGCCTTGGACGGTATGCAGCCCACATTGGTACACGTACCGCCAAGCGCCGGGCCGCCCGTGGCGTTTTTCCACTCGTCAATACAGGCCACGTTAAAGCCGAGCTGCGCTGCGCGAATAGCGGCGATGTAGCCGCCAGGGCCGCCGCCGATGACGATGATGTCGAATTGTTTGGTTGTCATAAATTTTTACTTCGTCTCAAATACAGATTTCAAAACGCCGGACTGGCGGATGATGGACATCAAGGTGCTAATGGGTATTTCGCGATGGTCGGGCACGGGTGCGTGATGCTGCCATCTACAGTGATCAACTGCATCACGATGTGACTTCCTTTTTGCCTGACCCGAACAAAACCACGCACTTCAAGCAAGGCGCAAAGTTGATTTCCCGACAAAACTCGCAAATTACCCAAAAGCAACCTCGATTTGGCTGACGTAAATTTCGCCAGACAAGCGTTGCTGGATTTCTTTCAAAGGAGCACTCTCAAAAAACAAATCCAGCGCCTCTTTTAAATTGCTTCGTGCCTCTTCGACCGTATCACCCTGGCTGGCAACGTCCAGCTCTGGGCATAACGACACATAGCCTTGATTTTCTCTTTGAATGATGGCGCTTAGCTTCATGTCAGCTCCAGTAAGAAATCAACAAAAACTTCAAATATCAAACAACAAGCGAGCCGGGTCTTCCAGCGCTTCTTTCATCGCCACCAGGCCCAGCACAGCCTCGCGGCCATCGATGATGCGGTGGTCGTAGCTCATAGCAAAGTAGTTCATCGGACGCACCACGACGACGCCGTTTTCTACAACCGCCCTGTCTTTGGTGGCGTGCACACCCAAAATCGCTGATTGTGGTGGGTTGATGATGGGGGTTGACATCATCGAGCCAAAAGTGCCGCCGTTGCTGATGGAGAACGTACCGCCCGTCATTTCTTCAATACCCAACTTGCCCTCGGATGCTTTTTTACCGAACTCAGCTATCTTTTTTTCAATCTGCGCAAAGCTCATCTGGTCGGCGTTACGCAAAATAGGCACGACCAAACCACGTGGTGAGCCAACGGCGATGCCGATATCAAAGTAGCCGTGGTAGATGATGTCGTTGCCATCGACCGAGGCATTGAGCAACGGAAATTTTTTCAGCGCATGCACGGCCGCTTTGACGAAAAAGCTCATAAAGCCGAGTTTGACGCCGTGCTCTTTTTCAAACTTTTCTTGCATGCGTTTGCGCATGTCCATCACCGGGGCCATGTTGACTTCGTTGAAGGTGGTCAGGATGGCGTTGGTTGACTGCGATTGCAGCAAGCGCTCGGCAATGCGGGCACGCAGGCGGCTCATGGGGACGCGCTGCTCTGGTCTGTCGCCTAAATCATTGGCTTGCACGGGCGCAGCAACTTGGGGCAGTAAAACGGCTGGAGCGCTTACAGGTATTGCGCTAGCAGCTATTAGTTTAGGAGCAACAGGTGCGGCTACAGCCACCAGCACATCGCCCTTGGTCACGCGGCCGTCTTTGCCTGTGCCTGCCACTGACCCAGCAGCCATGTTGTTGTCAGCCATCAGCTTGGCTGCTGCTGGCATGGCGACACCAGCCATGGAATTACCCGTTGCGGCTGGCGCGGCAGCAGCGGCAGTGGCCACAGCAGTAGCAGCAACCGCTGGCTTGGCAGCACCTACAGTCGCCTCGGTATCAATACGTGCAATGACTTGCTCAGCAGCCACCGTGCCGCCGTCAGCCACCACCAGTTCAACCAGCACACCAGCCGCTGGCGCTGGCACTTCAAGCACGACTTTGTCAGTTTCGATTTCAATCAGAATTTCGTCAATCGCAATTGCGTCGCCGACTTTCTTTTTCCACTGCAGCATGGTGGCCTCGGCCACGGACTCGGACAGCTGGGGGACTTTGACTTCTACGATAGCCATTTGGATTCTTTCAACTTGTATTTATTGGATGTGGGGTTGATGGGAAATGGCTTATTTCGTCAAAACAAAACCTTTAAGCTTGGCAAACGCACCGTCAACCAAGACTTTTTGTTGCTCCTGATGCAGGTGTGAATAACCCGCCGCCGGAGATGCCGAAGCCGCGCGGCCTGAGTAACCCAGTTTTTGACCTTCCAGCATGTTCTCGTGAATGTAGTGCTGCACAAAGAACCAAGCGCCCTGGTTTTGCGGCTCGTCCTGACACCACACAATGTCGGTTGCGTTCGGGTACTTTTTCAGTTCTGCCGCAAACGCTTTGTGTGGGAAGGGGTAGAGCTGTTCAACGCGCAGCAGCACCACGTCGTCAATGGCTTTTTCTTCGCGCTTCCTGGCCAGGTCGTAGTACACCTTGCCCGAACAAGCAACGATGCGTTTGACTTTGTCGGCTTTTTTAATGATCTCTTCCTTGCTTTCAGGAATGATGGTTTGAAAGCCGCCCTTGGTGAACTCGCTCAGTGGCGACGCAGCGTCTTTAGCGCGGAGCAGCGACTTGGGCGTCATGATAATCAGCGGTTTGCGTAAATAACGCACCATCTGGCGCCGCAAGATGTGAAAAATCTGACTAGCCGTTGTAGGCTGCACCACCTGCATGTTGGTGTCAGCAGACAGCTGCATAAAGCGCTCGAGCCGCGCCGACGAATGTTCTGGGCCCTGGCCTTCGTAGCCGTGCGGCAACATCAAGGTGATGCCATTCACACGGCCCCATTTCACCTCGCCGGACGCAATGAACTGGTCAATCACCACCTGCGCGCCGTTGGCAAAGTCGCCAAACTGCGCTTCCCAAATCACCAGCGTATTCGGGTCATTAGATGCGTAGCCGTATTCAAATGCCAGCACTGCTTCTTCGCTCAAAATCGAGTCGATAACAACAAACGGTGCCTGGTTGTCCGTCACGTTTTGTAGCGGCACGTAGGTGCCGGTGTCAAACTTTTCGCGGTTCTGGTCATGAATGACCGCGTGGCGGTGGGTAAACGTGCCGCGCCCTGAGTCTTCGCCTGACAAGCGTATTGGGTAGCCGCTGGCCACCAGTGACGCAAACGCCATGTGCTCGCCCATGCCCCAGTCCACCGGAATGTCGCCCCGGCCCATCGCGGCACGGTCGTCAAAAACTTTTTTAACCAGTGGGTGCGGCGTGACTGTCGCGGGAATGGTGGTGATTTTTTCAGCCAAGCGCTTCCACTCGGCCATGGGGATCGCCGTGTCGCCCGCGTCGGTCCACTTTTTGCCCAGGTACGGTGCCCAGTCCACCGCGTACTTACTCTTGAAGTTGGTGAGTACCGGATCAAACGTGCTCTTGCCCGCGTCCAGTGCGGCGCGTGTGGCTTTGACCATGTCGTCGCCCAGCGTGTCACCCATGCCCTGAGCCGTCAGCTTGTCGGCGTACAGCTTGCGGGTGCCGGGGTGAATGGCGATTTTCTTGTACATCAGCGGCTGCGTCATCGCCGGTGTGTCTTGCTCGTTGTGACCTAGTTTGCGAAAGCAAATGATGTCAACCACCACGTCTTTGTGAAATTCCATGCGGAAGTCCAGTGCCAACTGGGTAGCCAGCACCACCGCCTCAGGGTCGTCACCGTTGACGTGCAATACGGGCGCGTCAATCATTTTGACAACGTCGGTGCAGTACAGGGTCGAGCGGCTGTCGCGCGGATCGCTAGTGGTAAAACCGATCTGGTTGTTGATGACGATGTGCACCGTGCCGCCGGTTGAATAACCGCGGGTTTCAGCCAATGCCAGCGTTTCCATCACCACGCCTTGGCCTGCAAAGGCGGCGTCGCCGTGCACCAGCACCGGCAGCACTTGCAAACCCTTCGGGTCGGCGCGGCGGTCCATGCGGGCACGCACCGAGCCTTCCACCACGGGGTTCACAATCTCAAGGTGAGACGGGTTAAACGCCAGCGTCAAATGCACCGGGCCGCCAGGCGTTGTCACGTCGGAACTAAAGCCCTGGTGGTACTTGACGTCACCACTGGGCAGGTCTTCAGGCGCGGTGTGGTCGAATTCTGCAAACAAATCCGCCGGCACTTTGCCCAGCGAATTCACCAGCACATTCAAGCGGCCACGGTGCGCCATGCCAATCACGATTTCCTGCACGCCCAGGGAGCCGCTACGCTGGATCAGCTCGTCCATGCTGGCAATAAAGCTCTCGCCGCCTTCAAGCGAAAAGCGCTTTTGGCCGACATATTTGGTGTGTAAAAAGCGCTCCAAGCCCTCAGCCGCTGACAGGCGGTCAAGAATGTGCAGCTTTTTTTCTTTGCTCAAATTGGGCTTGCTGCGAATGGCTTCCAGCTTTTGCTGCCACCAGCGCTTTTGCGTCTGGTCAGTGGCATACAT
>JAYWFR010000051.1:0-2364 GCA_043778695.1 Polaromonas sp.
GCATAGCTGCCGAGCTGGATGAGTTGCCGCTGGCTTATCGGTTCGACGTTAAATCGTTTGACCTTATCAAACTGCAAACCTTGAGAGAGCATATTGAACGGGTAGGTATTGCTGTATACCCGTGAATGGAGAAGCTCAAACAATGGTTTTACGCCTCAAAAAGCTCAAAAACACCGTTTTTAAGCGCTTTTCAGGTATGTTTTAGGTCTCTAGCCCAATTAACACGGGCGCTAACAGCTATTAAAATAGTAGCGGCTAGCTTTCCCTACAACCCCAGCATCAACTTCAAATTCTGCACCGCCGCACCCGATGCACCCTTGCCCAGGTTGTCTAGCTTGGCCACCAGCACGGCGTGGCGGTAGGCCTCGTTGCCGAACACACGCAGCTCCATCTTGTTGGTGTTGTTCAGGCCCAATGCGTCCAGCTTGCCTGAATCTGTTGCGGCTTCTACCCTAACAACACTTACCCATTCGCTGCCCGCATACTGCTTGGCCAATGCTTCATGCAGCTGCGCGGCTGTCGGCTTGCCCGCCAGCAAATCCAGGTGCAACGGCAGTTGCACCAACATGCCTTGTTCAAAATTGCCGACGGACGGTATGAAGATGGGGCGGCGGCTCAATCCGGTGTACTTCATGATTTCAGGCAGGTGCTTGTGGCCCAAGCCCAGGCCGTACAACTCAAACAACGGGGCTTGGCCCGCTTGGTAGGCCTCGATTGTTTGGCGTCCACCACCGGAGTAACCACTGACTGCGGGCAGGCTCAAAGCAAAATCCGGCGCAATAAAACCGGCATCCACCAGCGGGCGAATCAACGCAATCGCGCCGGTGGCGTAGCAGCCGGGGTTGCCTACACGGTCAGCGCTGGCCACGAGCGCACGTTGGTTTGACGTCAATTCAGGAAAGCCGTAAACCCAACCTGGGGTGATGCGGTGCGCGGTTGATGCGTCAATGATTTTTGGCTTTTTGCCTGGCAAGCTGTCGATCATGGCAACAGACTCACGTGCGGCATCGTCGTGCAGGCACAAGATGACCATGTCGACCGTGGCCATCAATGCTTTTTTGGCGGCAGCGTCTTTACGCAGCTCGGGTGCAATGCTGACGACGTCAATAGCGGGCATGGCCTGCAAACGCTCACGGATTTGCAGGCCGGTAGTGCCTGCTTCGCCGTCGATAAAAATTTTGGGCATGATCTTCTCCACTTGTTCGTACGTCGCCGACTCAGAATCGCATTAGTTTGGTGCAACGCAACATGGTACAGTTTAAGGCTGCCTGCAAACAGCATAAACCCGCAGTCGCGTTACCGAACTACAACAGTCGTTTGAAAGCTTCCCCATGAAAATTCACGAGTACCAAGGCAAGGAAATCTTGCGCCAATTTGGTGTGCCAGTGCCGCGCGGAATTGCAGCATTTACGGTGCAAGAAGCGGTAGAGGCGGCCCAAAAACTCGGCGGCCCGGTGTGGGTGGTCAAGGCGCAAATTCATGCGGGCGGGCGCGGCAAGGGCGGCGGCGTGAAGGTGGCCAAAACGATTGAAGACGTCAAACGCATTGCTGGTGAAATTTTGGGCATGCAGCTGGTCACGCATCAGACTGGCCCAGCAGGCCAGAAAGTACGCCGCCTTTATATTGAAGACGGCGCTGACATTCAAAAAGAATATTACGTCTCTTGCGTCACGGATCGCGCCACGCAAAAGGTCGCTTTCATCGCTTCGTCTGAAGGCGGCATGGACATTGAGGAAGTGGCGCACAGCCAGCCTGAAAAAATCATCAAGCTGTACGTAGACCCACTGGTGGGCCTGACGGACGCGCAGGGTAAAGAACTTGCTGCTGGAATCGGCATGCCGACTGATTCAGTAACGCAGACCGTCGACATTCTGCAAAAGCTTTACAAGTGCTACATGGAAACCGATGCGTCGCTGGTCGAGATCAACCCGCTGAATCGCAACAGCAAGGGCGAAGTGATGGCGCTTGATGCCAAGTTCAACTTTGACCCGAATGCGCTGTTTCGCCACCCCGACATCGTGGCTTACCGCGATCTGGACGAAGAAGACGCCGCTGAAGTCGAAGCCAGCAAGTTTGACCTGGCCTACATCAGCCTGGACGGCAACATCGGCTGCCTGGTCAATGGCGCGGGCCTGGCCATGGCGACCATGGACACCATCAAGTTGTTTGGCGGCGAGCCGGCCAACTTCCTGGACGTCGGCGGCGGCGCGACGGCCGAAAAAGTCACCGAAGCCTTCAAGATCATGCTGAAAAATCCGGAAGTCAAAGGCATCCTGGTCAACATTTTCGGCGGCATCATGAAGTGCGACACCATCGCCGGCGGCGTCATCGCAGCCTGCAAGGCCGTTAACCTTTCGGTTCCGC
>JAYWFR010000052.1:0-5768 GCA_043778695.1 Polaromonas sp.
GGCCAAAGCCCGGCACGCCGTCAGCCGAATAGCGCATCCATAGCTGGGTGATCATGCTGGGTTCGGCTTCAGGCGCTTGAGCACGGCACCAATCAAGGGCCAAAAAAGCATGGTCAAAGCAAGCGCCGTGATGCTGGCCACCAGCGGGTTCGACGCAAATACCAGCATGCTGCCACTCGACCCGAGCAATGATTGTCTAAAGGCGTTTTCAGCCATGTCGCCCAGCACCAGCGCTAGCACCAGCGGGGCCAACGGGTAGTCGAGCTTTTTAAACACATAGCCCATCACGCCAAAACCTATCATCAGCCAGACGTCAAACATCGAGCTGTGCACTGTGTACGCGCCCACCGCGCAGATCACCAAAATAACCGGCGCAATGATAGAAAACGGAATGCGCAAAATAGCTGCAAACCAAGGCACGGTCAGCAGCACCACGATCAGCCCAGCAATGTTGCCCAGGTACATGCTGGCTATCAGGCCCCAGACAAAATCTTTCTGCTCCACAAACAACAGCGGCCCAGGCTGCAAACCCCAGACCAGCAAACCGCCCAGCAAAACGGCTGCTGTGGGAGACCCCGGAATACCCAAAGTCAACATAGGTAAAAGTGCGGCAGTACCAGCTGCATGAGCGGCGGTCTCCGGAGCAATAACACCTTCAATGTCGCCCTTGCCGAAGTTACCTGGCGTTTTTGAAAAGCGCTTGGCAATGCCGTAGCCCATGAACGACGCTGGCGTTGCACCGCCCGGGGTGATGCCCATCCAGCAACCAACGGCTGCGCTGCGCAGGTAGCTCAGCCAGTAGCGGGGCAACTTTTTCCAGGTTTCCAAAACCACTTTGGCGTTGATCTTTCCGTCCTTGCCTTTGAATGCCAACCCCTCTTCCATCGTCAACAAAATCTCACCAATGCCAAACAGGCCGATGACTGCAATCAAAAAGTCAAAGCCTTTCATCATCGGCTCAAAACCAAAAGTCAGACGCAATTGCCCAGTGACGTTGTCCATGCCGATAGCGGCCAGCGTGAAGCCGAGGAACATGGCTGCCAACGTCTTCCACGGTGCGCCTTTGCTCATGCCGACAAAGCTGCAAAAGGTTAGCAACTGCACCGCAAAAAACTCAGGCGGGCCAAATTTAAGTGCGAACCTGGCAACCAGTGGCGCTAAAAAAGTAATCATCAGCACTGCCACAAACGCGCCCACAAACGACGAGGTAAACGCCGCCGTCAGCGCTTGCCCCGCATGGCCTTGTTGTGCCATCGGGTAGCCGTCAAAGGTGGTGGCAACCGACCACGGCTCGCCCGGAATGTTAAACAAAATCGAGGTGATAGCACCGCCAAACAAGGCACCCCAATAGATACATGACAACAAAATAATGCCTGACACCGGTGTCATGCTGAAGGTCAGCGGCAACAAAATAGCCACCCCGTTGGCTCCACCCAACCCAGGCAGCACACCGATCAAAATGCCCAGCACAATGCCCAAAAACATCAACCCAATATTTACCGGGGACAGGGCCACGGCAAAGCCCTGAAACAGCGCTTGTATTTCTTCCATATCAGTACCCCAATGCGGCTTCTAACGGGCCTTTGATCAGGGGCACCTTGAACCAAATTTCAAACATCACAAACAGCACTGCCACCACAACCGCAGAAGTCAGCGATGATTTAAACAGATTGAATTTGCCTTGCCAGCGCATAAATACTGCAATAAAAATAAGTGAGGCTACATACAAACCCAACCACTGCATGACCGCAACATAAACCAGACACGGCAAAAAGATGGCCATAACCAGTTGGATGGCTGGACGCGAGACAAACGACTCAGATTTGCTTGACTTAAAAGCCAGCAACAAATTAACCGCGCTGGCCAAGTTCATCAACAAACCAACGTAAAACGGAAAATACCCGCTTTGCGGCCCGTCAGCGCCCCAGCCTGCGCCCAAACGCGAGCTGTCCCACATCACCACACTGCCAACCAATAAAAAGAAAATAGCGGTGACGATTTCAAGCGTTCGCTTAGAGGCCGCGCTTGCCTCTGTTGCCTCGGGTGCTTCTTGCTGCATAAAAGACTTTCAATCAACGAGGGGCGTTTTATTTTGCGACGAAGCCGGCTTCTTGCATCAACAAGCGGTGGCGAATTTCTTCATTAGCAACCCAACGCGCGAACTCGGCGCCCTCCATGAATGTCTGGTTAAAGGCACCTTCATCCATGAACTTTTTCCATTCAGCGGTGGCGCGCACTTTTTTCATCAAATCAACGTAGTACGCGGTTTGCTCTTGCGTCACGCCAGGCGGCATAAAAATGCCGCGCAACATCAGGTATTCGACATCCAGGCCGCCTTCTTTGCAAGTCGGAATGTCTGACCATGCCTTCTCGGCAATTTTGTCTTTGTAAGCCAAGCGCTTGCTGTCAAAAACGCATAACGGGCGCAGCTTACCGCCGCGCCATTGGGCGACCGCTTCAATCGGGTTGTTAACTGTCGAGTCGATATGCTTTCCCACCAATTGCACCGCCACTTCACCACCGCCTTTGTACGGGACGTAAATAAATTTACTGGCGGCCGATTTTTCAATCAGCGCGGTGATGATCTGGTCTTCCTGCTTGGAGCCAGTCCCGCCCATTTTGAGCTTGCCGCCAGCAGCCTTCACAGTTGCCATGTAGTCTTGGGTTGTTTTATGGGGCGTTTCAGCATTCACCCACAGCACAAACTCATCAAGCGCCAACATGGCGACCGGCGTCATGTCCTTCCAGCTAAACGGCACACCCGTTGCCAGCGGGGTGGTGAACATGTTGGACAAAGTAATCACGATTTTGTGCGGATCAGCCTTGGCATTTTTGATTTCCAAAAAACCCTCAGCACCTGCGCCACCGCTCTTGTTTACTACCACCATCGACGTTTTCATCAAGTTGTTTTTGGTGATGATGCCTTGGATCAAACGCGCCATTTGGTCAGCGCCGCCGCCCGTGCCCGCAGGCACGACAAACTCAACATTTTTGGTCGGCTGCCAACTGGCTGCTTGAGCCGCGCTGCTGACAACCAAAGCTACACTAATGGCCGTTTTGACTGCACCATTAAAAAAAGAAGTCCGACGCATATTCAAGCTCCTGTAAAGCGACAAAAACGAAATGAACTGTAAAAATCTACCAGCAGTTTAACTGCACAGTCATAAAAATACCCGCTCGTTTACAGGTAAAAACCCGACCTCATTTCAAATATGTTGCTTGAACCCTTGTTAATTGTTGAACTCGCCGTGCTGGGCACTGCTACTGGGTTTCTGGCAGGCCTGTTGGGCATTGGCGGCGGCATGCTGATGGTGCCCTTCATCACCATCATCATGTCGAACCGGGGCGTTACGCCGGACCTGGCCGTCAAAATGGCGATTGCCACGTCGATGGCAACGATTATTTTCACCTCGATGTCCAGCGTGTGGGCGCATCACAAGCGCGGCGCGGTGCGCTGGGACATCGCCCGTCGGCTGGCACCCGGTATTGTGGTGGGCAGCTTGCTCGGCAGTCTGGGCGTTTTTGCGCTGCTCAAGGGCGCTTACCTGGCAATTTTTTTTGGCCTGTTTGTCGGCTTTTCAGCCACGCAAATGTTTCTGGACAAAAAGCCTGAACCCACCCGTCAGTTGCCGGGTACTGGCGGGCTGCTAGCTGCGGGTGGTTTTATTGGCTTTTTGTCAGGTCTGGTGGGCGCTGGCGGTGCGTTTATCAGCGTACCGTTTATGACCTGGTGCAACGTGGCCATTCGCAATGCTGTAGCCACATCGGCAGCGCTGGGCTTTCCGATTGCTGTGGCCAATGTGGCAGGCTACATCATCAGCGGCCAGAGTGTGCAAAACCTGCCGGTGGGCGCCTTTGGCTATATCTGGTTGCCGGCGCTAGGCGTGATTGCGGCGTGCAGCTTTTTAGTGGCCCCGCTGGGCGCAAAGGCTGCGCACACGCTGCCTATTGGCAAGCTCAAACGCATTTTTGCCAGTGTGTTGTATTTGCTGGCAGCGTACATGTTGTACAAGGGCATAACAGGTTAGGTCATCACAGGCGCTGGCATGACGACCATGCCGTCTTCGTCGGCATACAACCAGTCACCAGGGCGCACCCACACGCCTTGTATTTGAATGGCCACATCGCGCTGACCCTCACCACGCTTTTCAGTTGGCAACGGCATGGCGGCCAACGCGCGTATGCCCACGGCACACTGCGCCAGCTCTGCCACGTCGCGCACGCAGCCGTCAATCACCACACCGGCCCAGTTATTTTTAGCCGCAGCAGCACCCAAGTTGCCGCCCAGCAAGGCACGCCGCAGTGATGCGCCACCGTCGACTACCAGCACCCGCCCGTTGCCAGTTGAGTCAACAGCAGCCTTGACCAGCGAGTTGTCTTCAAAGCATTTGATGGTGACAACTTCACCGCAAAATTTGGTGTGCGCGCCGAAGTTTTTGAACACTGGCGCAAGCACCCTGAAGTTGCCAGATGCATCGTTTTTATACGCGTCACACAGGTCACAGGTAGCGAAATTGAAGGTGTTTATCGAGGGCATGGCGTGTACGTCTTAAATTTGTGGTGTTTGATTTTCTCTTCCTCGAAGCACTTACCGTGCGCTATTTTTAACTTTCAGAGGCAAATATGCATCACAAACACCGAAAAAAGTAGATTTTCCCTATGAAAGGTGCTCTTTCTCCAGTAGCATCGCAATGCCGTTGGGGACTAGTTATCTCTGGCGGTGATTTATCAACTTCTAGAAGGAAAATCAATCATGGCAACTGCAAAAAAAGCACCGGCTAAAAAAGCACCTGCAACAAAGGCTGCTCCGGCAAAGAAAGTCGCTGTGAAAGCAGCAGCTCCCGCGAAGAAAGTAGCCGCTAAAAAAGCAGCGCCCGCCAAAAAAGTAGTCGCCAAAAAGGCAGCACCGGCCAAAACGCCAGCTGCTAAAAAGGCACCTGCCAAAAAGCGTACCCCGAACGCAGCGTTCATGAAAGCGTTGACGCTGAGCAAAGAACTCGCCGCAGTTCTGGGCGACAAGCCACTGCCGCGCACTGAGATTGTCAGCAAGTTGTGGGTCTACATCAAGGCCAACAAACTGCAAGACCAAATCAACAAGCGCATGATCAACGCCGATGCCAAGCTCAAAGCCGTTTTCGGCAAGGCCCAAGTGTCGATGTTCGAGATGGCCGGCCTGATCGGCAAGCACGTCAAGTAATCTGCCTTTGGGTAAAGCTTAAAAAGCCGGCGCAAGTCGGCTTTTTTTATGTCTTGCTTGACGCATCAATGAAAGTCTCGGCTACGCGCTGCGCCCTGCCCCAGGCGGCCCAGCAGTGGGCTTAAATCTTCCAGCCTGTGGGCTATTAAATTGCGCACCACGCCAAAGCCTTCAAGCGTGCCAGGCTGCTCAGTACTGCGCTGCCAGGTGCCGTGAACGCCAAGCAAGGTAGAGTGCAGCAATTCATCGCGCTGAGTCAAGCGCAATGACTTCCAGACGATGACATTGATAGGCCCTGTGTCGTCTTCAATGGTTAAAAAAATCACACCCTTGGCGGTTGACGGTTGCTGCCTCAGCGTCACGATGCCGCAGGCGGCTACGTCTTGCCCGTCGGGCAGCGCGTCAAGTTGTGCGGCGGTTAAAAAACCTTTTTCAGCCAAGCGTGGGCGCAGCAGCGCCAGCGGGTGGCGGCGCAGCGTGAGGCCGGTGGCGCGGTAGTCGAACAAAATGTTTTCGCCCTCAGGTGTATCAGGTAAATCAAGCGCGGCCTCATGCGTAGGCACGGCTTTGA
>JAYWFR010000053.1:0-13554 GCA_043778695.1 Polaromonas sp.
GGTCAGCGTAGTGGCTGAGCAATACCGCAAACTGACCGGCCGTGAGGCTGACCTGGCAAGCGCCCAAGAGCTGCTGGCGGCCAGCAAAGGCGATCTAGAGATGACGGCCATGGCGGACGAAGAAATAGACGCCGCCAAGGACGACATCACGCAAATTGACGATGCGCTGCAGCTGATGCTGATCCCCAAGGACCCCGACGATGTGCGCCCTGCGTTTGTGGAGATTCGCGCGGGCACGGGCGGTGATGAATCAGCCCTGTTTGCAGCAGATTTATTTCGCTTGTACACCCGCTATGCCGAGCGCAGCGGCTGGCGGTGCGAGATCATCAGCGAGTCCAACAGCGAACTGGGCGGCTACAAAGAAGTGGTGCTGCGCATTGAGGGCGCGCCTGATGCGCAAGGCGTGGGCGTGTACGGCAAGTTGCGGTTTGAGTCCGGCGGCCACCGGGTGCAGCGCGTACCCACCACCGAGACGCAAGGCCGCATACACACCAGTGCCTGCACGGTAGCGGTGCTGCCCGAACCAGACGAGCTGGAGGCCATCAAAATCAATCCGTCAGACCTGCGGATTGACACCTACCGGGCCAGCGGAGCGGGCGGCCAGCACATTAACAAAACCGATTCAGCGGTGCGCATTACCCACCTGCCCACCGGCATCGTGGCCGAATGCCAGGACGGCCGCAGCCAGCACGGCAACAAGGCGCAAGCGCTGAAAGTGCTGACAGCGCGGATTCATGAAAAAGACCGCTCTGAGCGCGCTGCGGTGGACGCAGCGATGAGGAAAGAACTGGTCGGCACGGGCGACCGCAGCGACCGCATCCGCACCTACAACTTCCCGCAGGGGCGGCTGACGGATCACCGCATCAACCTGACGCTGTACAAGCTGCTCACCATCATGGAAGGTGATTTGGAAGACGTGGTAGTCGCCCTGCAAGTGGCGCGCGGTGCGGAGCAGCTGGCCGAGCTGGAAGCGACATCGCAGGGTTAAAAACAACCAAAACTCAACTAAAAATGCCCATTTTACCTATCAAATCAGCCTGCAGCCCAATAGATACAGGGGCGAGCAGCTTCTTTTTTAATAGCAATTACAAGGTGGCGATTTGTCCGTGATCAACATCGCCCAAGCCTTGGCAGCCGCTCAAACCTTGGGTTTGGACAGACTGGATGCGCAGTTGCTGCTGCTGCACGCCTTGGGCAAACCAGACAGTGAACGCGCCTGGCTGCTGGCGCATGACGGTGATGCTTTGCCAGAGCAAACGCTGGGGGCGTTTCGCGGTTTGACACTGCGCCGCTCTGCAGGCGAGCCGCTGGCTTACATCGTTGGCTACAAAGAATTCTTCGGACTGCGTTTGAGAGTGGACGCGCGCGTGTTGGTGCCGCGGCCTGACACTGAAACGCTGGTGCAGTGGGCCCTAGCCGTGCTGCAAGGGCTCGAAAGTCCGCACGTTTTAGACCTTGGCACTGGCAGCGGCGCGGTGGCCATTGCCATTGCCAACACCATTTCGCAGCAGGGCGAATGCAAAGTCACGGCGACTGACTTGAGCGCAGACGCTTTGGCTGTTGCTTCACACAACGCCCGTCAGCTGGATGCAAACGTGCAGTTTGTGCGCAGCAACTGGTTTGAAAACGTTGACGGCCACTACCACGTCATTGTCAGCAATCCGCCTTACATCGCTGCTGCAGACCCCCACTTGGCGGCATTAAGGCATGAGCCCTTAAGCGCACTGACCGCAGGCCATGACGGGCTGGGCGACATTCGGCAAATCATCCACAACGCACCAAAACATCTGCGCTCCGGTGGCTGGCTGCTGCTGGAGCATGGCTATGACCAAGCAGCAACCGTGTGCGAACTGCTGACTCGACTCGGCTTTGACAAGGTACACAGCCGGATGGATTTGGCAGGCGTTGAGCGCTGCTCTGGTGGACGGTGGGATAATCGAATTATTGATATTTAAAGGACAAGACCATGGATGAGACCCAAACCCGCATAGACCAACTCGTTAAATCCAGCGACGTGGTGCTGTTCATGAAGGGTAATCCGAACTTTCCACAGTGCGGCTTTTCAGGCAAGGCGATAGCCGTGCTTAAAGCCTGCGGTGTGCCAAAACCAGTCACTGTCAATGTGCTGGAAGACGGCGAAATTCGCCAAGGGATCAAGGAATACAGCCAGTGGCCGACGATTCCGCAGCTTTACGTCAAGGGTGAGTTCGTTGGCGGCTCGGACATCATGATGGAGATGTTTGAGAGTGGTGAGTTGCAGCAGCTGCTAGGCGCACCCGCGGCTTAATGCCTTGGGACTCAGCGCGTGTAGCCCGCACACGCGCCTGCATTGACTTGCCCTTTGCACTCGCGTTTAAGACGCGAGTCGCGCTCTTTTTTGGTCTCTTCAGAGCCCGACACAACTTTCGCTCTTGAGCCCCTGGATTTTTTTAGTTTTTTCTTACCCTCCGACTTGGTGGGTGGGTTTAACACCTCCGCGCTCTGCACATAGCCCGTCGCACCCATACCCACGGCGACGGCAAGCAGCCAGGCGGTAATTAGTGAAGTTTTCATCGAGTTGTCCTTACGTTACTGGAGTTTAGGATCGCCAAAATTGACCTCATCTGGGGCGGTGTCGGCTGGCATGCGGAAGTCTTCGCTGGCCCAAGCACCAAAGTCAATGTTCTTGCAGCGCTGGCTACAAAATGGGCGGTATGCATTAGCCAGTGAATAAACACTGTCGCCTTTGCAAACCGGGCAAATGACTATTTTTTGAAGTGGTGAACCCGCTGTCATCTACATCGCTTTTCAAGAACACAGCGTCAATTCAAAAGAAGTATCGACGTTTGCCGCATGCAGTCTGTCGTCGCTTTCCTGCCGCATCAGCCGTACCGACACCATCAGGCGGTTACCGCTGATCTCGGGAATCAAACCAGGCGAGGGGTCAATGCGCAATCGCAGCAACTGGAAAGTACGGCCTTGAGGCAAATTTTGCTGATACAAACCGCCCGGTGCGGTGACCATTTGCGGTGCACCTGAATCGCGTACCAATTGCATCAACAGGCGCACGGACTCAGCCAGAGGTACAAAGTTAGCTACCCAGCGCTGCAAGTCTTGCTGACGCGCGCCGGGCGCTAGATGCTGCCATGCAAAGTAAGCCGGCAGGTCAAACTCGCAGGTGCCGCCTGGAATACCCACCCGGCTGCGAATGCTCATCAACCAATCGTTTTCAGTCAGGGCCTGCCCGGCCTTGCCCGGCAGAGCTGACAGGTTGGCAAAACAGCCGTCAAGCTGGTTAGTGACTTCGTCCAGCACACCCACAGCAATGGCGGGATTGCCCCGGTAGCCGTTCAAGACATGTTTTTGTTTTTCGAGGTCTTTGAGTACATCGGTTTTTAAATCAGCTCGAGCAGCGACGTCCATCACCTCGAACATGGTGGCAATGGCGTAATGGTGGTCCAACGGTTGCTCGCGCGCCACCAATTCACCCAAACGGCGAAACAGCTGCTCCAGTCGCAAATAGGTGCGGATGCGTTCGTTAAAAGGGTATTCGTAAAGAATCACAGGGTAGTCTTTATCAACTCAAAGGGCTATGTAAAGCGCAAATCATAGCGTGAGGCGGTGGGCAATTTGCGCGACCTGTAAAGCCAGTTCGCCAAGCGTCAAATCTTGGTTGTAAATCACGATGTCAGCGGCCGCCAAACGCTGACGTCGGCTGGCTTGCTGGGCCATGACCTTCTTGACGGCATCGGGTGCCCAGCTGCTTCGCGCAACCACCCGGCTGACCTGCAGCGCCTCGTCGCAGTCGATCACCAGGACCTGCCCAAGCTGCTGGCGCCACCGCTTTGACTCGACCAGCAGTGGAATGTCAAACACCAACAGCGTGTCACCAGATAATCGCGCTTGCTCAGCCAAGCGCGCTGATTCAAGCGCTACCCACGGGTGAATGATCGCCTCCAGCTGGAGCCGGGCCGCCGGGTCTGCAAACACGCGCTGGCGCATGGCATCGCGGTTCATGGCTCCGTCGCGCATGATGGCCTGTGGCCCAAATTGAGCCAGGATTTGCGCAATGGCTGCACCGCCAGGCGCCGTGGTTGCCCGAGAAATCACGTCGGCGTCAATCAGTGCAGCGCCGGCATCCACCAGCATATGAGCCACCGTGCTCTTGCCACTGCCAATACCACCAGTAAGCCCCAGGCGAATCACCTAGAGTCCTACAAACCGAAGAATAGACTGCGGTCCGAACAGCATGGCAGTAAAACCCGCGCCGGCTAAAAACGGCCCAAACGGGATGTAGCCGCCCTCCCGCAGGCCGCCGGTGAACTTCATCGCAACGCCTACAACAGCGCCGATGACTGAGGCCATCAAAATGATAGGTACGAGTGCCGTCCAGCCAAACCAGGCGCCCAGGGCGGCAAAGAGTTTGAAGTCGCCGTAGCCCATGCCTTCTTTGCCAGTGACAAGCTTGAATGCCCAGTAAACACCCCAAAGCGATGTATAGCCTGCAACGGCGCCCCACAGTGCATCAGGCAACGATGGAGCCGGGTTGAACTGCAAAGCCGCCCCGATCAGCCCCGCCCACAGCAAGGGCAGCGTGATGTCGTCTGGCAGCAACGTCGTGTCCCAGTCAATCATGGCCAATGCCAGCAGGGCCGCTGAAAAGCCGCACCAGGCCATTGTGGTGACCGTATTGCCCCAGCGCCAGGCGCAAAAGGCAAACAGCAACCCCACAGCCAATTCAACAGCTGGGTAGCGCCAGCCATAAGGAGCGCGACAAGATGCGCATTTACCCCGCAGGAAAAGATAACTTACTAAAGGAATATTCTCATACCAAGCGATGACGTGACCGCAAGCGGAGCAGCGGGAACGCGGTCTCAGCAGGCTGAGCTTTTCAACGACAGGCAAAAGCTGGCCTGACGATTCTGCACATTCAGCAGCCCATTGCTGCTCCATCATTTTGGGCAGCCGGTAAATCACCACATTCAAAAAACTGCCAATCAGCAAGCCTAAAAAGCCTGCAAGCGCTGCCAAGGCTTCTTGCGGCACCTCGCCCAGCATCAAACGACTTGACCGAGCTTGAAAATCGGCAGGTACATCGACACCACAATGCCGCCAATCAGCGTGCCCAAAAACACAATGATGATCGGCTCCATCAGACTGGACAATCCGGCCACCATTTCATCGACTTCAGCTTCATAAAAGTCTGCCGCCTTGCCCAGCATGTGGTCGACCGAGCCAGACTCTTCGCCAATTGCGCACATTTGCAGCACCATGGTGGGAAACAAATTGGCGTTGGTCATGGCTGATGTCAGGCTGGTGCCGGTGGAGACCTCTTGCTGGATTTTTTCAGTGGCGTCGGCGTAAAGAGAATTGCCTGAAGCGCCGCCCACCGAGTCCAGCGCTTCAACCAACGGCACACCAGCTGCAAACATGGTCGACAGAGTTCGCGTCCAGCGGGCAATGCAAGATTTTTCAATCAACGCGCCAAATACTGGGACTTTAAGCAAGGCCCTGTCCATAAAGCGCTGCACTTTTTCATTGCGCTGCCAAGCTTGCATAAAGAAGTAAATCCCGCCGCCAATGCCGCCAAAAATCAGCCACCACCACTTAACAAAAAACTCACTGATAGCCATCACGATCAGCGTCGGGGCGGGTAAGTCGGCGCCAAAGGAAGAAAACACCTCTTTAAACGCCGGAATCACAAAAATCATGATCACAGCTACCACCACAAAGGCAACTATCACAACCGATGCTGGGTACATCAAGGCGGACTTGATTTTTGACTTGATAGCCTCGGTTTTTTCCATGTAGACGGCTAACCGGTCGAGCAACGATTCTAAAATACCAGCTGCCTCGCCGGCCTCAACCAAATTGCAATACAGCGCATTGAAGTACAGCGGATATTTGCGAAAGGCGGCTGACAAAGACGTGCCGGTCTCAACATCAGTGCGGATATCGTTAAGTAACTTTGTCACACTGCCATTGGGGTTGCCCCGACCCACAATGTCGAACGATTGCAGCAATGGCACGCCAGCCTTCATCATCGTGGCCAGCTGGCGCGTGAAAATGGCAATATCCTTGGGTTTGATGGATTTGCCGGAGCGCATGCGGCGCTTTTTGATCTTGCCAGGCAACACGCCCTGGCGGCGCAACGCGGCTTTGACCTGGTTTTCTCCCGCCGCGCGGATCTCACCTTTGACCTGCTTACCGCCCCGGTCTTTGCCTTCCCACTCGAAGACAAATTCTTGAACAGATTTAAGTGCTGTGGCCATGTTGCTTTCTCGTTGTTAGTGGCGGCTCATTCAGGGCGTCGTGGTCATGGACCTAAGTGTTGGTACAACCCAAAACCTCTTCAAGTGACGTCATCCCTAGTTTAACTTTGTAAAGCCCTGACTGGCGCAGGCTGTTAACACCCTCCAGCTGCGCTTGCTCGGCGATTTCTAGCGCCGTGCCATCGCGCAAAATAATCCGCTGGATCTCCTCAGTGATGGGCATGACCTGATAGATGCCTACCCGTCCCTTGTAGCCGTTGTTGCACATCGAGCAACCGACTGGCCGAAAAGGCGTCCAGCTGCCATCAACATCTTCTTCTTTAAAACCCGCCTCTAACAATGTTTCGCGCGGTATGTCAGCTGGTGCTTTGCAATTGGGGCACAGCCTTCTGGCCAGCCTTTGAGCTGTGATTAAGATCACGCTTGATGCGATGTTGAATGGGGCGATGCCCATGTTTCGCATACGCGTCAGCGTCGTGGGAGCGTCGTTGGTATGCAATGTTGATAGCACCAAGTGACCAGTTTGGGCAGCCTTGATTGATATATCAGCGGTTTCAAGGTCACGAATTTCACCGACCATGATGATGTCAGGGTCCTGCCGCAAAAAGGCTTTCAGCGCGACAGGAAATGTCATCCCGGCCTTTTCATTCATGCTGACCTGATTAACGCCGGGCAAGGTGATCTCGGCCGGATCTTCGGCCGTCGCAATATTGATACCGGGCGTGTTCAAAATATTCAGGCAGGTATACAGCGACACGGTCTTGCCTGAACCCGTTGGCCCCGTCACCAGCACCATGCCGTAAGGCCTGCCGATGGCTGCCAACAAACGCTCTTTTTCAACCGGCTCGTAACCCAGCGCATCAATGCCCAGTTTGGCACTGCTTGGGTCCAAAATGCGGATCACGATTTTTTCGCCAAACATGGTGGGCAGCGTGCTGACCCGAAAATCTATCACCCGATCAGGGCCGATTTTCAGCTTCATCTTGCCGTCCTGCGGCACGCGTTTTTCAGAAATGTCGAGTTTTGAAATCACTTTGATTCGGGCAGCCAACTTCTCCTTGATGGCAACTGGCGGCGAAGCAATTTCGCGCAGTTCCCCATCGACGCGAAAACGAACCCGATAAGAATGCTCAAACGGTTCGAAATGCAAGTCTGAAGCTCGCATACTGAATGCGTCTAGCAGCATTTTTTGCAGAAATTTGACAACTGGCGCATCTTCCACTTCAGACGCGCCAACGTCTGCGCTTTCTGCGGGCGTTTCAACACCGAGTTCATCAAACTCGAAGTCATTGCCAATGATGCTCTCCATCGCCTCTGCAGCTGAAGTGGTGGAAACTTCAACCAGCTTGGTCAGCTTGTCGTACTCCGCAATCACCCAATCCACACCCATTTGGGTCGAAAACTTGATTTTTTCAGCGGCCTCTTGATCAGACGGGTCGGCTGTAGCTACCATCAATCGGTTGTTGCGCTTGCTGAGCACCACGATCCGGTAGGTTTGACAAATCTTGGCGTCCAGCAGGCCTTTGGGCAGGCGCTGAACGTCTATGGCGTCCAAGTCAAGTAGCGGCGCGGCAAACGAAAGCGACATCGTGTGCGCCAGGTCTGAGGCGGACACCACGCCCGAGCCAGTCAACTCGGCAATAAAGCTGGTGCGGCCCGATTTGGCTTTTTGGAAAAGATCCTCCGCCGCCTTCTGCCCTAACTTGCCGGCGATGACCAGCGCTCGCCCCAGGCCTGGCAAAGCGACAGACTGGGTTTCTTTGGTCAGTGATGCAACAGCGGCCATGTGACTTTCAGTTTTTGTTCGGTGGTCCAAAGAAGTTGTTTGGTTAAAGTTTGCCTCAAACTATTATCAAGAAGTATCTTTTAGCCTGGTCTTTCAAGCCCGTCGGTCTAGCAATTGAGACGCCAATTGATACAGTGCTTGCTGGTGGCTATTGTGCGGCAGGCTACTTAGCGCATCAAGCGCCCTTTGCGCTTCGCTGGCAGCGACTGATCGCGTTGCCTGCAAAGCGTCAGTTTTTTGCACAATGACCATGATGTTTGTCATGTTTTCAAGGCCGCCCGTTTCGATCGCCAGTTTGATGGTCGAGCGCTCGGCATCGTTTGCGCGCTGCATTGCAATGATGAGTGGCAGCGTGGCTTTGCCTTCGCGCAAATCGTCGCCTAAATTTTTACCCATCACCGCCGCATCACCGTCGTAGTCCAGCACATCGTCAATGACTTGAAAGGCCGTGCCTAGCGCCTGGCCGTAAGTAGCGCAGCTCTGCTCGACCGCAGGGCTTGACTTGGCCAGCAAAGCCGCCAACCGCGCACTGGCCTCAAACAATTTGGCTGTTTTGGAGCGAATCACCAACAGGTAATCGTCCGCCGACAAGCTGGCATCGTGCATGTTCATCAACTGCAAAACTTCCCCTTCGGCAATCACATTGGTGGCTTCCGCCAACGTTTGCATGATGCGCATGTCGCCGGCTTCTACCATCATTTGAAAAGCGCGCGAATATAAAAAGTCGCCTACCAAAACGCTGGCTGGGTTGCCAAAGACCTCATTGGCGGTTGCCCTGCCGCGCCTTAACGTCGACTCGTCAACAACGTCATCGTGCAGCAATGTCGCGGTGTGGATAAATTCCACCACTGCTGCCATGTTCAGGCGCTGCTCACTTTGATGTCCCAAGGCACCGCACATCAGCATAAGCAACGCCGGGCGCAGGCGTTTGCCCCCCGCGGCGATGATGTATTGCGATACTTGGCTAACTAACGGTACGCTTGACGCGAGGCGGCGTTCGATCACCGTGTCCATGGCGCGCATGTCGTCAGCAATCAAGGCAAGCGCAGCTGCGGTACTGGATGAGTTGGCAGACAAGTGTGAGGTTTCCGTTCGGTAGTTTCTAACGATTATAAGAAGATGCCGCGCCCGGTTGGCGGTTCTCGGGCACCGCCCCTTTTAGCAATTTCAATTCTTCGGGGTGCATGCTAGAATGACGGGTTCTGTAAACATTCTTTTGCAGTGCTCAATTCAAACAATTGAAGAGGTCTTACATGTACGCGGTCATAAAAACCGGCGGTAAACAATACAAAGTTACTGCTGGTGAAAAAATTAAAGTAGAACAGATTGCTGCGGACGTAGGCCAAGAAATCGTTATTGACCAAGTGCTGGCCGTCGGAGACGGCGCCAGCATCAAAGTCGGAACGCCCTTGGTTCTAGGTGCCAGTGTTACTGTAGTCGTCGTCTCTCACGGCAGAGGCGACAAAATTCGCATTTTCAAAATGCGCAGGCGCAAGCACTACCAAAAGCGCCAGGGTCATCGGCAGAACTACACAGAACTGCAAATCGGCACCATCGCGGGTTGATGCGGTAAATATCTGGAGTAACTGAAAAATGGCACAGAAAAAAGGCGGCGGCTCTACGCGAAACGGGCGTGACTCACAGCCCAAAATGCTCGGCGTTAAAAAATTTGGCGGCGAAGTTATCAACGCAGGCAGCATCATTGTTCGCCAGCGCGGCACCAGGTTTCATCCGGGTACCAATGTCGGCATCGGCAAAGACCATACTCTGTTTGCACTGGTAGACGGTCAAGTTTCCTTTGCCATCAAAGGTGCGTTGTCCAAACAGACTGTTAGCGTGACGGCTGTTGCCAGCCCGGCATAAGTCAATCACTTCGACAAGTCCACGCGACTAAACCGAAGCCCCGACCCGTCGGGGCTTTTTTATTTGAAGACAACTAACTTTTCTTAGCTAACATCGCTCAGGCACTTCTAGAAATTCAGTTTTTAGTTTCGACATAACTTGGGTACAAGTTAGTCTTCGCTGAAACTGCGTTTTCGGGCTGAAGTGCTAGGCGGACGGAGCGCAGCAACCGCAACGTACTCAAGGTACGTGAGGATTGCAAGCACCGCCCAACGACGCAATTCGCCCGAAAAACTGAATTTATAGAAGCACCCAATGAAATTTGTCGACGAAGCCTTTATTGACATCTCCGCTGGTGATGGCGGGGCGGGCTGCGTCTCGTTTAGCCACGAAAAGTACAAAGAATTTGGTGGCCCGAACGGCGGCGACGGTGGCCGCGGCGGTCATGTGTATGCGGTTGCCGACATCAACCTGAACACCCTGGTCGACTTTCGATTCTCGCGCCGCCACGACGCCAAAAATGGTGGCCACGGCATGGGTTCAGACATGTTTGGTGCCAAGGGCGATGACGTTATTCTTAAAATGCCAGTCGGCAGCATTTTGAGCGATGCTGAAACCGGCGACGTGCTGTTTGAACTGATGGAGCCAGGCGAGCAGATTTTGATTGCAAAAGGCGGCGACGGCGGCTTTGGCAACTTGCGCTTTAAAAGCTCTACCAATCGCGCACCGCGCAGCAAAACCCCTGGTTGGCCAGGTGAGCGCAAAAGCTTGAAGCTCGAGTTAAAAGTGCTGGCAGACGTCGGTTTGCTCGGCATGCCCAATGCGGGCAAGTCAACGTTTATCACGGCGGTGTCTAACGCAAGGCCACGCATTGCTGACTATCCTTTTACCACTTTGCACCCCAATTTAGGCGTCGTGCGCGTTGCGCCTGAACAAAGCTTTGTGGTGGCCGACTTGCCGGGCTTGATTGAAGGCGCGTCTGAAGGCGCTGGCCTGGGGCATTTGTTTTTGCGCCACCTGGAGCGCACCCGCTTGCTGCTGCACATTGTTGATTTGGCACCGTTTGACGAGGGCGTTGACCCGGTAGCCCAAGCCAAAGCAATTGTGGATGAGCTGAAAAAATACGACGACGCGCTGTTTAAAAAGCCGCGCTGGTTGGTGCTAAACAAGCTGGACATGATTGACAACGACAAGCGCGCAGAGATCGTTAAAGATTTCGTCAAGCGATTCAAGTTTAAAGGCCCGGTGTTTGAAATATCAGCCCTGACCCGCGAAGGCTGCGAACATTTGATCAAGACAATTTACCAGCACGTCAAGAAAGTGCAAAAGAGCGAGCAACCAGTGGAAGAGGTTGACCCACGCTTTGCGGTACTGCCGCCAGAGTGAACTTGGCTAAACATTGATTGCTATTAATTTAATAGCTGCTAGTGCACGTTTTGATTGGGCTTCAGCCCTAAATGTCTACAAAAAAGATCTTCACGCGAATTTAGGCGCTTTTAACCAAAGGGATTGACCCTCATGCAAGAAAAAGCGAGTGCCACCGTCCTTCTAAATGCCAAACGCATTGTGGTCAAGGTCGGCTCCAGTTTGGTTACCAACGAAGGCCGCGGGCTGGACGCTGAAGCCATCGGCCAGTGGTCCGAACAACTTGCCGCATTGGCCAAAAGCGGGCGCGAAGTCATTATGGTCAGCAGCGGCGCAATTGCTGAAGGCATGAAGCGGCTGGGCTGGGCAGCCCGGCCCAAAGCGATTCACGAGCTGCAAGCCGCTGCAGCCGTTGGCCAAATGGGCCTGGTACAAATGTACGAAACCAAGCTGCGTGAAAACGGCATTGGCAGCGCCCAGGTGCTGCTGACCCATGCAGACCTTGCCGACCGCGAACGGTATCTGAATGCCCGCTCAACCTTGCTCACGCTGCTCAGCTTGGGCGTGGTGCCCGTCATCAATGAGAACGATACCGTCGTGAACGACGAAATTAAGTTTGGCGATAACGACACGCTGGGCGCGCTGGTGGCTAACTTGGTAGAAGCGGATGCGCTCATCATCCTCACCGATCAAAAAGGCCTGTATACCGCCGACCCGCGCAAGGATCCTGGCGCTCAGTTTGTGACCGTCGGCAAGGCAGGCGACGCAGCGCTGGAAGCAATGGCAGGCGGCGTGGGGTCAAGCATTGGCAGCGGCGGCATGATCACCAAAATCTTGGCAGCCAAGCGGGCTGCGGGTTCGGGCGCCAGCACCGTGATTGCTTGGGGGCGTGAGCCATCGGTGCTGCTGCGCTTGATGCGAGGCGAAGCCATTGGTACGTTGCTGGTGGCGCAAACCGCCAAAAATCAGGCGCGCAAGCAATGGATGGCTGACCACCTGCAAATGCGCGGTTCGGTGACGGTGGATGCAGGCGCAGCAGCCAAAGTAGCTGGCGAAGGCAAGAGCTTGTTACCCATTGGCATGACGGCGGTGCAAGGCGAGTTTTCTCGTGGCGACGTGATTGCGGTGTTGTCGACCGATGGTGTCGAGGTGGCGCGCGGTCTGTCGAACTATTCAAGTGCAGAGGCCCGGCTGATTTGCCGAAAGGCTTCCAGCGAATTTGAGCGGCTGCTGGGCTACACCGGCGAGCCTGAGATGGTGCATAGAACCAACTTGGTTCTGACGCGCTAACCGGTACCAGCCGCCCCAACAAATGCGCTTGTTTAACCCGGACTGCCTGCTTCAGGGGCTGTTAGTTTTTTAACCAGCTCCCGCACCGTGCTGACCGGCGCTGCGCTGTCGCAAGCACCGGCTTTGGCAAAGCGCAGTGAATGTCGGGGTACCGCCGGGTCATACAACGATTTCCACTCCGAATTTTCAACCGCGACCCAAGTGCCATTGAGGTTGGCGCGCGCATAGGTTTTTACCTCGGCCGTAGCGCAGCGCAACCCTTCGTACATGGCGTTTTTTGCGCCGCCAGGGCTGCTGGCTACCACTACGTAGCGCACAATCCCGTCGCTCTTTGAGATGCTGAAGGAGGCTGGGTCTACCCCATATACCAGGCTTGACGAGCGGGCCACCTCAAAGGTAAGCAGCTTGGCCATGTCGTAGGCGGGCGGTGGAGGCACATCGGTCTCTTTCCAGTCCGCGGCAGCGGTGAAAATTTGCGCTGCGACTGGTGTGCTCGAAAAAGCTGACACCACCAACATCGTGCAAGCGGCCTTGAGCCACTGTGGGAGCCGAGCGCTTTTGACGTGAAAGATATCTGGTGTCATTAAATCTTGTCGAGTTTTTCAAACCCCATCGCACTCGTTTGGGGATCAGGATCAAACGTCGCACCGGGCGGCAGGTCGAACAAATAGCCTGGGCCCTGCCGAAGTGGGCCAGCAAAGTGGCCGCCCATTGATCGCTGGGAATCATGGCCGCCAGCATCGTTGGGCCCAAGTCGCAAGTCCGGCCGGTTGTCACCTCGCCAGTCGAGGTGCGGCACAAAGCGCGCCAACTCAGTCAACGCCAATTCATAAACGCCGCGTTTAAATTCAACCACCACGTCCAGCGGTACCCAGTAATCGTTCCAGCGCCAGGCATCAAACTCGGGGTGGTCAGTGGCACGCAAGTTTAAATCCCAGTCGTGACCAACCAGCTGGAGCAAAAACCATATCTGTTTTTGGCCTTTGTAGTGGCCGCGCGCATCGCGCCTGATAAACCTGT
>JAYWFR010000054.1:0-5757 GCA_043778695.1 Polaromonas sp.
CGCGCGCTTGAAAAAGCCGTCAAAGGCATGTTGCCAAAAGGCCCACTGGGCTACGCCATGATCAAAAAGCTCAAGGTCTACGGTGGTGCAGAGCATCCACATACCGCCCAGCAGCCGAAGGTTCTGGACGTTCCAGGCATTTCCATCAACGCTCAGAAAGCACTTCAAGGAGCCGCCAAATGATCGGTGAATGGAATAATGGCACCGGCCGTCGCAAATCCAGCGTCGCCCGTGTGTTTCTAAAAAAAGGCACTGGCAAGATCATGATTAACGAGAAAGACATTCGCGTGTTTTTCGGACGCGAAACGTCCATCATGATTTGCCGTCAGCCCCTGTTTTTGACCAACCACGTCGAGACGTTTGACATCATGGTCAACGTCCACGGCGGCGGTGAGTCAGGCCAGGCCGGCGCAGTGCGCCACGGCATTACTCGCGCCCTGATTGACTACGACGCAGCACTCAAGCCAGCGCTCAGCCAAGCCGGCTTTGTAACCCGTGATGCGCGTGAAGTCGAGCGTAAAAAGGTCGGTTTCCGCTCAGCGCGCCGCCGTAAGCAGTTCAGCAAGCGTTAATCTTGCAAGCGGTTTTTACCGTTTCTGCAAAAAGCCGCTGGGTTCACGCCAAGCGGCTTTTTTGTTTTTGTGGCGTTCAAACTCACTTCCTGCTCATCTGTGCACTTTGTCGCCTTCTTGGTCTTTGCGTTCATGAATGATGTTGCAAGGAAGGCAAACGGTGCACAATCTCAGTTCTCCAGAGTAACAAATCTCCGTTTTGAAATTTCGCCTGTTTCGCCGCCGCTTGACCATCAGCTCGCCCCGCATGGCGGTACGTAGCGCATTGCCGTGGCCGGTGCGCTGGATGGTGGGGGGGGTCGTACTGGGTTTTTCAGCGGCGATTGGCTTGTGGGCGTTTGAGTTTGGCAAGGGTATTGCCGGGCTGGATACCAATGCCAAAGAAGAGCTCAAATTGCTGCAGGTTGAAGTTGCGCAGTTGCGGCAAGACCGTGACAGCGCGCAAACCGTCGCAAATACATCAGGCAGTTTGTTGACGGCTGAAAAGGCCGCGCAAGAAAAAATGGCCATGCAGCTCAAGCAGCTGGAGTCTGACAACCGTTTGCTGCGCGATGACCTCGGGTTTTTTGAAAAATTAATCCCTGCTGGCGGGGCAGACAGCATCACCATTCGCGGCTTGCAGGCAGAGTTGTTGTCGGCCTCGCAGCTGAAATGGCAGGTTTTGGTGATTCAGCCGGTTAAAAACGCCCCTGACTTTAAGGGCAAGATGGAGGTCACTTTCAACGGCATGCTGGCAGGCAAACCCTGGACAGCCACCCTGCCGGGTGGCGCGCAAGATTTACAGTTCAAGCAATACCGGCGTGTCGAGGGTGTGCTGGATTTGCCCGCTCAAGCCGTGGTAAAAACAGTGACCGCTAAAGTGGTGGAGGGCAGTGCCACCCGCTCAGTTCAGACCTTTAAACTTTAAAATACCCCCACCGTTAGGACTCCCATGTTTGGTAAAAAAAAGCAACCACCTATCAAAAGCCTGATCGCCCAGGGCAGCTGCATTGAGGGCAATCTTATGTTCACCGACGGGCTACGAGTTGACGGCGAGGTGATTGGTGACATCCGAGCGGTTGAGGGCGGCGCCAGTATTTTGGTAATCAGCGAGTCGGCCACTGTCACCGGTCAAATTTATGCCGAGCATGTCATCATCAATGGCCGTGTCGTCGGGCCGGTGCATGCGTCTGAATTGCTTGAGTTACAGCCCAAAGCCAAAATTGCGGGCGATGTGTTTTACAAAGCCCTTGAAATGCATCAAGGCGCTGTCATCTCTGGGCAGTTGCGGCCAAATGCTGAGGCAATGGAAGATAAGCCGTTGCTCAAGCTGGCTGCCAACAACGTTTGATTCTCAGGTGCTTTAGCCGCAGTAAGCGCTAACGACTACGCCTTGGCTGAAGACGTGTCGAGTATGTGGTCAGCCCGGTTGCGGTACTATGCATCCTCGTCTTGAAGATTGGAGTTCCCCATGAGTGCTGTTGCAGAAAATATCCAAACCCAAATGCCCGACCCGTTTGTCTTTACTGACAGCGCAGCTGGCAAAGTGGCCGAGCTGATTGCCGAAGAAGGTAACCCGGAACTGAAGCTGCGCGTGTTTGTACAAGGTGGCGGCTGTTCAGGTTTTTCTTATGGCTTCACGTTTGATGAAATCACCAACGACGATGACACCACCATGACCAAAAACGGCGTGTCGTTGCTGATTGACGCCATGAGCTACCAGTACCTGGTGGGCGCTGAGATTGATTACAAAGATGATCTTGAGGGTGCCCAGTTCGTGATCAAAAATCCAAACGCAACCAGCACCTGCGGTTGTGGTTCGAGCTTTTCGGCATAAGTTTTCTCCCCAATGAAAAACCGCCCATTGGGCGGTTTTTTTGTTATCAAAGCAAATCAGGCTGGGTAAATGGCCCCCAGCACCCGTAACCCGGCAGCGCCTGTCACGCTTGGCAAATTGCCGGGCAATCGCAGCACGGTTTGCCGCGCCAGCCACGCAAACGCAGCCGCTTCTACCTGCAAAGTCGGCAAGCCGTGTGCATCAGACGACACTACTTTCAAAGACGGCAGGCCTGCTTGCAGGCGCTGCATCAGGTACCGGTTAAAAGCGCCACCACCGCAAACGATTAATTCATTGCTATTATTTAAATAGCTGCTGGCGCAAGTAATACAAGCGCTGGCGGTGAATTCGGTTAACGTATTTTGTATATCTTCAGAGCGCTGCCTAGCGAAGGGCTTCAGTTTCTGCGTCAACCAGGCCATGTTAAACAAGTCACGCCCCGTGCTTTTCGGCGGTGGCAAGGCCAGGTAAGGCTCGTCAAGCAAGCTGGCCAGCAAGTCAGGAATCAGCAGGCCGCTGGCCGCCCACTGGCCACCATTGTCAAAGCGTTCGCCGATGTGCTCTAGCGCCCAAGCGTCCATCAGAGCATTGCCGGGGCCGCAGTCAAAACCCAGAACATCACCAGTGGCTGGCAAAACGCTCAGGTTGGAAATGCCGCCCATGTTCAGCACCAGCGTTGTCCTGTCCGTTTGGCCAAACACACTGCGGTGAAACGCGGGCACCAGCGGCGCACCTTGGCCACCAGCGGCTACGTCGCGGCTTCGAAAGTCAGCCACGACTGCTATGCGTGTACGCTCCGCCAACAAGGCTGGGTTATTGAGTTGTGTGGTGTAGCCCAACGCCGGTTGATGCCGCACGGTTTGGCCATGTGCGCCTATCGCCTCGACATCTTTGGCTGAAAACCCGGAATCGTGCAATAAACGGCCAACGACTTTGGCGTACACCTCGGCCAGCTCGTTTGCAGCCAATGCAGCTCGATGCAACTCGTTGTGTGTTGGTGAATTCAGCACCAGCAATTCCGCGCGAAAGTCGCTTGAAAGCGATTCAGTGGCGCTGGCCAAAACGCGCAGTTTTGAGTCAGAGAAATCAACCAGCACACCGTCTGCACCATCGAGTGACGTCCCCGACATCAGGCCGATGTACAAATCGCTCATCGCGACTACTCGGCTCTGGTCTGAACGATAGTTGCCGCGGCTTGTAATTGGGCGCTGACAACCGCCGCCAGTTGTTTGAACAGCGGCAACGCAGCCGTCGGCACGGGAACAGTATTGCTTTGGCGGGCAATGGTCATCGGATCTTGGTGCACCCCATCTACGCGAAACTCAAAATGCAAATGCGGCCCGGTGGACCAGCCGGTTGAACCCACCAACCCAATGGTTTGGCTTTGGCTGACCTTGTCGCCCACGCGCACATTGATTTTGCTCAAATGTGCATACACAGTTTCATGGCCGCTGCGGTGCGTGACAAACACCACGTTGCCGTAACCACCCTGAACGCCTGCAAACGACACGACACCGTCACCTACCGTGCGCGCTGGTGTGCCGGTAGGCGCTGCGAAATCAGTACCCAAATGCGCACGCCATTTTTGCGATATGGGGTGAAAGCGCATGGAAAAACCGCTGGTTACCCGCGAAAACTCAAGCGGCGAGCTGAGATATCCGCGGCGCAGGCTTTTGCCGTCCAGCGAGTAGTAGCTGCCTTTGTAAGCCGTGCCTTGCGTGTCTTGGCCTTGGGGCTGAAACCACATCGCCTGATGCGTCTTGCCAGCGTTTACAAATTCAGCCGACAGTACGCGGCCAGTGCGCAGCGCCTCTCCGTCGGCCTCTAACGCCTCATACACCACGTTAAAACGGTCGCCCTTGCGCAGCGCACGGCGAAAGTCGATCTCGCTGGAGAATATTTCAGCGATTTGAACCGCGACTGGATCCGGTATGCGTGCGTCGTCGGTTGCAGCAAACAGAGACGATTGAATTGCGCCGCTGGCCAGCCGTGCGTTGGCAACGTAGGGCGCGGTTTCAATGCTTGAGGTAAAGCTGCTGCCGGTACGCTCAACGACCAATCGTTTGAAGACAGCGTCATCATCGGTTGCCCAGCGCGTGCTGAATTTGCTCAAAGCTTGTGCGTCGTCAGCTTCAACGTGAATCGTCTTGCCTGGGCGGCCGGCTAACGCTTGCCGGGCATTTTCGTCTTTGCGCATGAAAGCTGCGGCCAGCGGGTCGTTGATGTTCAGGCGTTTGAGCAGTGTGTCAAACGTGTCGTTGCTGCGGGTGCTGTCAGTGCGAAAAAGCTTGAAACGGTGGTCAGCTAGTGCGTCAAGCTGGGCCTCTATGGGCAGTGTTTGCACCACTTCAAACACCTGGCGTACCGGCAGGTCAGATGCATCAGGGGCTAGCGGCACGACACCAAATGCCGCCACGCCCGTGCCCAGCAGCAGCGCGGCCAAGCTGCCCGTTACCCGTTTGGGGTGGTGCCTAAAACTGGCGGCGAGGGTGTTTAAAACGGCAATCGACTTGGCAAGCTGCAAAACTAAATTCCCCACAACAATGTTTTTGGTCTGTGCGCAGGGCACATAAAATACGGGTTTTAAAAAGTCAGCCTGCCAGTATAGCCACTCAAAAACGGCTGACCATGCCAAAAACCCTTATGAATCAACCACAAGTTACGAATGGCCCGTTGAGCGATGGCGTTAAAAATGCGCTGGCCGTGTCCCTGCGTGGGTGTGAAGAGCTGATTCCGCAAGACGAATGGGTCAAAAAGCTGGCCAAATCAGAAGCCACGGGTGTGCCGCTGCGCATCAAGCTGGGGCTAGACCCTACAGCACCAGATATCCACATTGGCCACACCGTGGTGCTGAACAAAATGCGCCAGTTGCAGGACTTGGGCCACACGGTGATCTTTTTGATTGGCGACTTCACCAGCTTGATTGGCGATCCGTCGGGCCGAAATGCAACCCGCCCGCCGCTCACGGCTGAACAGATAAAAGTCAACGCGCAGACCTATTACAAACAAGCCAGTTTGGTGCTGGACCCAGCCAAAACCGAGATTCGTTACAACAGTGAATGGTCAGACCCGCTGGGTGCGCGGGGCATGATTCAGTTGGCCGCCAAATACAACGTGGCCCGCATGATGGAGCGCAATGATTTCTCGGATCGCTTCAAGGCTGGTACGCCCATCAGCGTGCATGAATTTTTGTACCCGCTGATGCAGGGCTATGACTCGGTGGCACTCAAAAGCGACCTGGAACTGGGCGGTACCGACCAAAAGTTCAACTTGCTGGTCGGCAGGCATCTGCAAACCGAATACGGCCAGGAGCCGCAATGCATTTTGACCATGCCACTGCTAGAGGGCATCGACGGCGTGGAGAAAATG
>JAYWFR010000055.1:0-13419 GCA_043778695.1 Polaromonas sp.
GCTCTCGCCTTTTTTTTCTTGCGTGGCCAGCTCGGCCTCGGTTGTTCCGCCAGACTTGCAGTCTTCAATGAATGCGGCCAATTTGGGGTTGCTCAATGCAGCATGCAGCGCCAGCGGGTGCTCCGGTGCCACCGCGCAAAACGTCACGCCCATGATTGTGTCGGCACGGGTGGTGAAGACATACATGCGTCCATCACCAATCAGTGCGCCGCTTGCATCCTTGATGTCGTGTGTGAAAGCAAAGCGCACGCCTTCGCTTTTGCCAATCCAGTTTTCCTGCATCAGCTTCACGCGCTCGGGCCAGCCCGGCAACCCATCCTTGACATGGCCCAACAGTTCTTTAGCGTAATCCGTGATCTTCAGGTAGTAGCCCGGGATTTCGCGCTTTTCAACCACTGCGCCGGTGCGCCAGCCTTTGCCGTCAATCACCTGTTCGTTGGCCAGCACGGTTTGGTCAATCGGGTCCCAATTCACGACTTGTGTCTTGCGGTAAGCAATGCCTTTTTCCAGCATTTTTAAAAACAGCCACTGGTTCCACTTGTAGTAGCTTTGGTCACAGGTTGCTACTTCGCGGCTCCAGTCGATGGCAAGCCCAAGCGCCTGCATCTGCTGCTTCATGTAGGCGATGTTGTCGTACGTCCACTTGGCGGGCGGCACGTTGTTTTTCATGGCCGCGTTTTCAGCCGGCAGGCCAAAAGCGTCCCAACCCATCGGCATCAGCACGTTGTAGCCCTTCATGCGCAGGTAGCGGGTCAGCATGTCATTGATGGTGTAGTTACGCACATGGCCCATGTGTAGCTTGCCACTGGGGTAAGGCAACATCGAACATGCGTAGAACTTGCCTAATGGTTTGCTAGGGCTGTCGTGGTTTTCAACGCGGTAAGCGTCAAGGGCTGTCCAGCGGGACTGGGCAGTTTTTTCAACTGAAATGTGGTCGTATTTTTCTTGCATGGAAATGTGTGAAAAGCAAATGATGCCCCAGAGGCCAGGGGGCGCAGTTCATCACTGTCGCTTTCAGATTTTAAAGGCTTGGCCCGACTGACTAACGCGCAGGCAATTGCCCTGCAGCGGCAGGAAGCGTTCCCTTTTCCGTGCCCGGCGCCGTGTTTTGCACATCAGCCACAAAACCAATACGGTTCAAGCCTGCTTTTTGTGCTGCACCCATCACCTCGACAATTTTGCCGTAGGGTACGGCAGCGTCTGCGCGCAGTTGCACTTCGGTGTCCGGGTTTTTAATGGCGGTTTGAAGCAAGCTGGCTTTTAAAGCGTCTAGCGCAATAGGCTTGTCGTTCAAAAAGATCTGGCTTGTTTTATCAACCACCAGCGTCACAAACTTGGGGGCCTCTGATGCTTTGGCGGCGTCGGTTTTGGGCAAATCCAGCTTGATGGAGGAGGCCATCAGCGGTGCCGTCAAAATGAAGATCACCAGCAGCACCAGCATCACATCAACCATTGGCGTGACGTTGATCTCGCTCATCGGCTCAGAGCCCTTGGAGCGTTCTAAACGCCCGAAGCTCATTTTGCGGCGTCCTGTACCAGCAGTTCTCGCAGGTCTCTAGCAAAGCCCTCAAGGTCAGCTTCAATCCGCCCCACATAACGACCAAAAATGTTGTACGCCAGCACGGCCGGTATTGCCACCGCCAGACCCGCCGCCGTCATGATCAGTGCCTCACCCACCGGGCCGGATACTTTGTCGATGGTGATTTGACCGGCTGATGCGATGGCGATGAGTGCGTGGTAAATGCCCCAGACCGTGCCCAGCAACCCCACAAAAGGCGCGGTAGAACCAACAGTGGCCAGCAGCACCTGGCCGTATTGCAGCTTGAGCAGCACTTTGTGCAGCGCATCGCGCAGCACACGGGTGAGCTGCTGAGATTTGTCGCCCCGCGTGGCCAGGGTGTTGCCTGCTTCAATATCAGTAGCAGCTATCAAAGGCAAAACAAGCTCTTCACGGTCAAATGCGGTGACTTTTTCAGCACCCTCAGCAAGGGTGGCCGATTGCCAAAAAGCAGACGTGCTGCGTGCCACATCACCCACAGCGCGTTTAAGCAGCCTGGCTTTCCACAAAATCACGACCCAGCTGGCAATGGACATGAGCAGCAGCACAATCGCCACAATCACGCTGACCGTGCCGCCTTGGGTCATCAGGCTCATAAAATTCATCTTGGCTTTCTATGGCTTACTTGATGTTCAAAACATCAAACATGTCAAACATGCCAGACGGCTTATCGGCCAAAAAACGCGCAGCTCTCAAACTGCCTTGCGCGTAGGTCGTGCGGCTGGACGACTTGTGGGTGATTTCGATGCGTTCACCGTCACCCAAAAACATCACGTTATGGTCGCCCACCACGTCACCGCCGCGCACTGCAGCAAAGCCAATGGTCGACGGGTCACGCTCGCCTGTTACACCCTCGCGAGACAAAACTCCGCACGCCTTCAGGTCACGGCCAAGCGCGATCGCAATCACCTCGCCCATTTTGAGTGCTGTGCCCGACGGTGCGTCTACCTTGTGGCGGTGATGGGTTTCAACAATCTCGATGTCATAGCCCGTGCTGAGTGCCTTGGCCGCCATTTCCAACAGTTTTAAAGTAACGTTCACACCGACGCTCATATTCGGTGCCATAACGATGGCGATAGTCTTGGCGGCCTCCGCAATTTCTGCCTTTTGCGCGCCGGTAAAACCAGTGGTGCCAATCACCATTTTTACCCCCAGCTCGCGGCAAGCGGCCAAGTGCGCCATGGTGCCTTCAGGTCGGGTGAAGTCAATCAGCACGCTTGCATTTTTTAACCCGCTGGGCATGTCAGCAGAGATCAGCACGCCGCTAGAGCGACCTGTAAAAGCAGCCGCATCCTGGCCAAGTGCCCCACTGCTCGCCATGTCCAGTGCACCGCTGAGCGTGCAGTCACTGCTTTGGGTAATCGCCTCAATCAGCATGTGCCCCATGCGGCCGCTGGCACCCGCAACCGCTATGGCGTGTTGGCGCGCCGCCGTCACGGCTTTGCGCTTTCTAGCGGCGGGTAAGCTGCGGGCTGCGCAGGGTCTGCCGCGGTCATAAATGCGGCATTGGGTTTGGCAACAGATGCGGCGTTGGCTGAAGGTTTTTCAGCTGCTTTCAGCTGTTCTTCTGTCGCTTCAAGCACGGGCACTTTACCCAGCTTGCGGGTGTTGATCAGGCTGGCAATAAATTCTGCTTCGCTGGGCATGACGTCTCCTTCAAAGCGCTCCAGCTGATCGCCTTTAAAAAACACGGTGTACTTGAACACTTGCGAGGCAATCCCCTGGCGCCGCAAGGTAAACACATAGTCCCAGCGGTCAGCATGGAACACGCTGGAGACTAACGGCGTGCCCAGCACGTCTTTGACTTGTGCCCTGGGCATGCCCGCTTTGAGCGCGTCTACTTGCTCTTTTGAAATGAAGTTGCCCTGAATCACATCGACTCGGTAAGGCGTGATCCAGCTGACCGGGTTGACATTGCTGATGCTGGAGCCGACGCTGCCAAGACTGCTGCAGCCTGTCAGTCCAACACACGCAGCTACCGCTAGAAGGGTCCATTTCAGCGCAGCGGAGCCCCGTGCTTGGTGTCCCAAAGATGCGTTGTGGCGGTGGGGTGAAATCATGGTGTGGCCGGTAGCGATATGATGAAACATTGTAGCGGCTGGACATTTTTGGCCTGCTGGTTTGCACCTTTGCATCTTTGCCCCGGGGGAAACACATGAGTAACATCAACGAGTTAAAAAATACCGGCCTGAAAGCCACGCTGCCACGACTGAAGATTCTTGAGATTTTTCAGGCAGGCAAGCAGCGCCACATGACCGCCGAAGACGTGTTTCGGGTGCTGCTGGACGACCGCTCGGACGTCGGCCTGGCAACCGTTTACCGGGTGCTAACGCAATTTGAACAAGCAGGCCTGCTTAACCGAAGCAATTTTGAGTCGGGCAAAGCGGTGTATGAGCTGAACGAAGGTCAGCACCATGACCACCTGGTGTGCTTGGACTGCGGCAAGGTTGAAGAGTTTTACGACGCTGAAATTGAAAAACGCCAGCATGCTGTGGCCAAGGCCAAGGGTTTTGCTATCGCTGACCATTCCTTGTCGATCTACGCCAACTGCACAAAAGAGGCATGTGTTAACCGGGTTCAAAACCAGGCACGACATTCCCACGCCTGAATTATAAAAAATGCCGCTAGCCCATGAAATATATGCGCTATCAGCTATTAATTAAAGAGCAACAGTGTTTTGTTGCCGACTAAAACGCCGTTTCGACGTAGGTGTAAATGTAGTTCGAGCCGCCAGCAACGTTGCCCAGCAGGCGCGACGCGCCAAAAACACCAGAACGGTGCGAGACGCCAAAGCCAACAAAAGTGTCTTTCCAGGAGGTTGTTCCCAACACATCGCCCACGTTCACGTCAATGGTTGGGTCTAGGTAACTCAATATGCGGGAAGTGGTTTTGCCGGTTTGGCTGATCACCTCGGTGTAGGGCACGCGCTGCGCGGCAGACAAGCCAATGCCCAAACCAAGTCGCGTTTTGACGCGGTCGCTCCACGGAAAGCCGTAGTAAAAGCCTTTCATAAACACATCGACCTGCGTCCCGTTGGCCTGCAAACCGCGCTCGTCGTGATAGGTCAGGCCAACGTAGCCGACAACGTCCAGTGGCCAGCCGTTGAGTTTTTCTACAAACGGTTTGCCGACCTGAATACCAACGACGTTGGTGGCGTTGACTTTGGCGGTGGACAAGCAGCGTGCGGTGATGATGCGGGCCAAGTGGCAGCCGTCTTCGGTCGCCTTGCCATACAGCAGCTTGAAATAGGTGGGAGTAGCGGGCTGATCGGTTGGCCTTTTGTGGCTGCCAAAGTCATAAGCCGCCCCGACATAAATGGCCGGCACGATGCGCTTTTGCACGATGGGGCTGTTGGCCACGGCTGCGCCAAGCAGCGTTGCCGACACACCGGTTGTCAAGCGCCAGCGTTGCGAGACGGCATATGAGCCGTACAACCCCAGTTGCGACTGCAAACCGGCCCCTGCTGCATAGGCTGCACGCCCGGCAATGGCTTCGTTAGGCCGTACGCCGTAGTAGTAGTCATTGAGCTTGGCGTTGCGCCATGACACCGACACATTGGGCGTGAGCGACCATGGCCCGGAGCGCCAGTCGTAGCTGTAACCCAGCTTGGCCTCGGTGCCGCGCGAGGCACCGCCCACACCGTGCAGCAGCTCAGCGCGCAAGCTGCCCCAGCTTTGATTTATGCGGTATGACAGGCCAAAGTCAGTACCCGAGTTACGCGGCGCGACGCCGGCCAGGCCGGACGGAATCTTGTTCGACGCAAAGCCTTCCAAGCGCTGCTCGACAAACGCATCAAAGCGCTGGCCGTCCTGCTGGTTTGCCTCACTGTAAAGTTTGACGCCAGCACGGCTGGTGTGCAAAAAAATGCGTTCACCTTCATACAGGTACACCGGCATCAGATCAGACCGGGTGCCGCCTCCAAGATACGGCGACGCGGTGATTTTCAGCGCAATGCCCAGCCCAGCGCTGCCCGGCGCGGTGTCAGGCATCGGCTCAACGCCCTCGGCAGCAACGGCTGCACAAAAGCTGGCGGTTGCTAGAAAGCAGGCATTCAACAGGGTGCGGCTTGGGGTCATGTCAGGTCCATCAAAAATGCGTGCGATAAATGTAACCGCTGAAATCAAAAAACCCGCGATAAGCGGGTTTTTTGACGGGTTACAAACCGCTAAGCATTTTCAAAACGGAATGTCATCATCCATGTCGTCAAAACCGCTGGCGGCTTTGGCTGGGGCTGCCTTGCTAACCGGTGCGGGTCGGGCTGCTGGTGCGCGCGGTGCGCTGTACCCACCGCCGCTAGCGCCGCTGTCGTCACTGTCAGGTGCACCACCACCCATGCCTTGGCGGCTGCCCAGCATTTGCATCTGGTCAGCGCGGATTTCGGTGGTGAATTTTTCAACCCCGTCTTTGTCAGTCCATTTGCGGGTTCGCAGGCTGCCTTCAACATAAACCTGCGAGCCTTTTTTCAGGTACTGGCCCACGATTTCAGCCAAGCGACCGTTGAAATTAATACGGTGCCATTCGGTGGCTTCCTTCATTTCACCGCTGGTTTTGTCTTTCCAGCGGTCGGTGGTGGCAATTGACACGTTGGCGATCTGGTCGCCATTGGGGAAGCTGCGCATCTCAGGGTCTTTGCCCAGGTTGCCGACGATGATGACTTTGTTGATGGATGCCATGGTTTACTCCTGATCTTCTTACAGTAACGAAGCAGTTTACCCGCCTGCCAAGGCCGATGCCTAAAGTCCCGTGTTTGGCTATGATGATTGGTTGTTCTCTTTTTGGCACCGCCGTGAATTCTCCTAACGACAGCAAGTATCTTGCCAATGTTCTAGCGCAGCAGCGCATCAGCATTCGCGGCGCGCGTACGCACAACCTGAAAAATATCGACCTCGATATTCCGCGCAACCAGTTGGTGGTGATCACGGGTTTGAGCGGCTCGGGCAAGTCGTCGCTCGCCTTTGACACCCTGTATGCCGAAGGCCAGCGCCGCTATGTTGAAAGCCTGTCAACCTACGCGCGTCAGTTTTTGCAGCTGATGGACAAGCCCGACGTTGACATGATCGAAGGCCTGTCGCCGGCGATTTCGATTGAGCAAAAAGCGACATCGCACAACCCGCGCTCTACCGTCGGCACGGTGACCGAGATTCACGACTATTTGCGCCTGCTGTTTGCGCGTGCAGGCACGCCGTTTTGCCCCGAACATGACTTGGCGCTGCAAGCACAAAGCGTCAGTGAAATGGTGGACAGTGTTCTGGCCCTGCCGGAAGACACCAAGCTAATGATCTTGGCGCCAGTTGCGCGCGAGAAAAAAGGTGAATTTGTTGAATTGTTTGCTGAAATGCAGGCCCAAGGTTACGTTCGTTTTCGGGTGGACGGCCAATCGTATGAATTTGACGAGCTGCCTAAACTTAAAAAAACCGAAAAACACAACATTGATGTCGTCATTGACCGCCTGAAATCACGCACGGATCAAACCCAACGCTTGGCCGAGAGCTTTGAAGCCGCGCTGCGACTGGCCGACAGCAAAGCCATTGCACTGGAAATGGACACCGGCAAAGAACATCTGTTCAGCGCCAAATTTTCGTGCCCGGTGTGCAGCTATTCGCTGGCTGACATGGAGCCGCGGTTGTTCTCGTTTAACTCGCCTGTGGGCGCTTGCCCCAGTTGCGATGGCCTGGGCCACACAGAATATTTTGACCCGGCGCGCATCGTTGCCTTCCCGTCGCTAAGCTTGGCCAGCGGCGCTGTCAAGGGCTGGGACCGGCGCAACGGGTATTACTTTTCAATGCTAGAGAGCCTTGCCAAGCATTACGGCTTTGACATTGAAGTTGCTTTTGAAGATCTGCCGGTGTCCGTCCAGGCGGTGGTGTTGTGTGGGTCTGGCAGCGAGGAGATCAAGTTCTCTTACATCATGGACTCAGGCGCGTCACAGGGTAAAAAAGTCAACAAGAAACACGCGTTTGAAGGCGTGATTCCAAACTTTGACCGTCGCTACCGTGAAACCGATTCGTCTGTGGTGCGTGAAGAGTTGGCCCGTTACCGCAGCGTGCAGCCGTGTCCGGCGTGCAGCGGTACGCGCTTGCGCAAAGAGGCGCGGCATGTTTACCTGGTTGGCTCGCCCGAAGCTGACGGAACAGTGAAAAAACGTGCGATTTTTGACCTGAGCCGCATCACACTGCGCGAGAGTTTTGCCTATTTTGACCAGCTCAAAATGTCAGGCGCCAAAGGCGAGATAGCAGGTAAGGTGGTGCGCGAGATTGGTCTGCGCCTGAAGTTCTTGAACGATGTGGGTTTGAACTATTTAAGCCTGGACAGAAGCGCTGAAACGCTGTCGGGTGGTGAGTCCCAGCGCATCCGGCTGGCGTCCCAAATCGGCTCCGGCCTGACGGGCGTGATGTATGTGCTGGACGAACCCAGCATTGGCCTGCACCAGCGCGACAACGACAGATTGATTGGCACGCTAAAACACCTGCGCGACATTGGCAACAGCGTGCTGGTGGTCGAGCATGACGAAGACATGATTCGCGCGGCTGACCACGTGATTGACATGGGGCCGGGAGCGGGCGTGCACGGCGGCCGCGTGATGGCGCAGGGCACCTACGAAGAAGTGCGTGACAACCCGAACTCATTGACAGGCAAGTACCTGGCGCAGACTCTGAAAATTGCCGTGCCCACGCACCGCACGCCATGGCTGCCGGTGGTCAAAAAAGAAAACCCTTTCACCGCTAAATCAGCGTCGAAGAAACCATTGCGCTTTCCGCACAGCCCGGCCTATGAACGCCGCGCCGCGCGCGAAGCCCAGCACCAGGCCACGCTGGGCGACATGCAGGCGTTGCGCGTTATCAATGCCACGGGCCACAATCTGAAAAGCGTCAGCGTTGAATTCCCGGTTGGCTTGCTCACCTGCGTGACGGGCGTGTCGGGTTCAGGTAAATCAACGCTGGTCAATGACACGCTGTACGCCGCCGTGGCCCGCACGCTGTACCGCGCGCATGAGGAGCCGGCAGCGCATGAAAGCATCGAGGGCATTGAGCATTTCGACAAAGTCATCAATGTTGACCAGTCGCCGATTGGCCGGACGCCGCGCAGCAACCCGGCCACTTACACAGGCTTGTTCACCCCTATCCGCGAGCTGCTGGCCGAGATGAACACCGCGCGAGAGCGTGGGTACGGGGCAGGCCGCTTCAGTTTTAACGTGGCCGGTGGCCGCTGCGAGGCCTGCCAGGGTGACGGCGTGGTGAAGGTTGAAATGCACTTTTTACCCGACGTGTACGTGCCCTGCGACGTGTGCAAAGGCATGCGCTACAACCGCGAAACACTGGAGGTGCAGTACAAAGGCAAAAACATCGCACAAATTCTGGACTTGACGGTAGAAGCCGCCGCCGAGTTCTTCAAAGCCGTGCCCACCATTGCCCGCAAGCTGCACACCCTGCTAGATGTGGGCCTGAGCTACATCAAGCTAGGCCAGGCCGCCACAACGCTGTCGGGCGGGGAGGCGCAACGCGTCAAACTGGCGCTTGAATTGAGTAAAAAAGACACGGGTCGCACGCTTTACATCCTGGACGAGCCCACCACCGGCCTGCACTTTGCCGACATTGATTTGCTGCTCAAAGTATTGCACCAGCTGCGCGATGCGGGCAACACGATTGTGGTGATTGAGCACAACCTGGACGTCATTAAAACCGCCGACTGGGTGATCGACATGGGCCCCGAGGGCGGAGCCGGTGGCGGCGCAGTGGTGGGTGCGGGTACGCCAGAGGATATTGCGGCGAATGCTGATAGTCATACCGGGCTATATTTGGCGCGACTGTTGTCGTGAAAACGACGGTCTTTCACCCCAACTAGGGAAACGTCCGCCACATTCAGACCTTAAGTTCCTCGTCTCAAGGGATATTCAAGTCGGCTGGTGTTTTTTGCATCCCACAGCCGATTTCCGCGAATTGACGCACGGTTCGATTGTTAACGGCGTTGCTCTAGCGCTGTGCGAATACGACGTTGGCCGCTGTGCGGCCAGCATTGTTGACAGCAAAAATCAATTGGCGTTTGCCATTTGCCAACAAACTGCTTACAGCAATGCCGGTTGCCGTGATGCCTGGCTGACCGCAGGGCACTGCACCGAATGTAACGGTTGCGTCTAGTACATTTTTTCCAGTCGCTCGCGGTGCGGCTGAACCGCTGAAAGTGCAACCTGACGTGGATCTGCCGGTGATCGCGCCTGAAGCGGTTATCGAAAAAACTACCCCTTCATTAAATAACGTCGCGCCCGACCAGTCACCTGCGACTGCACTAATTGGAGTTGGTGTGTCGTAGTTGTACAGCGAGGCTGTAGGTGCTGTTCCTGTAAAACTGGCAGTTCCAGAAGAAGATACGACGTTACCCATTACGCTCGTGCGCGGGTTGAACGAACCAGAAATTGAACCTGTAAACACTTGACCGCTAGCTGAATATTCCTTGGCGTTGGATATAGAAAAACTGCCGTTGGACGATGTGCCAGGGCCCTCGACCAGACTGGCAACCCTGAACACGCCCTGCGCGTCTGAATTTCCGATCAGTGCATAGATCTGGTCGTTTTCTAGTGCAAGTAACTGAAACTGAGTCCCGCTTGAAACAGTTCCTGTGTAGTAGCCTTCAACTTTGGTTACGGCTGCCACCGCCGACGCGGTACCTATAGTGACTGGGGTGGTTGTTGATGAACTGCCCCCACCACCGCACGCGGCGATAAAGGCTGTTGAGGCGAAAAAAGCGAAGCTGAGCCGCAAAGAATTCATAAAGTGTCCGTTTGGTTGACATGTAAAGACAGCGTAATTGCTGTAAAAAATATTCCAAAATGGGATATTCCGTAACGGAATTTACCATGATTTTGTGCTTTATGACCTGCGCTACATCGCCCTTCGCCAAGAGTTGGTGGATGCTAGATTGCGGGCGGGCTTGACGCAGCACGAATTGGCGCAGTCGTTGCATAAGGTTCAATCTTTTGTATCAAAAGTTGAAACTGGAGAGCGATATCTGGATGTAATCGACTTCGTATCTTGGTGCGACGCGCTGGAAGCAAGCGCCTCTGAATTGATCGCAAAAGTTCAAAATTTATAGTCGGATTACCCGCCGCTATGTCATTTAATGGATTGGAAGTTTTTGAAAATTTTCGGGTTACCTTCACTAACCGACTTACAGTAAGCTGCGGTATGGCGATGAGTGTGGGAACTCCGGAAGATATTGCTGCCAACTCTGATAGCCATACCGGACGGTATTTGGTGCGGTTGTTGTTTACCTCGTTAAAAAAAGCTGTAGCCCAATGACTATTGGCGCTAGCAGCTATTTTTTAATAGCAAAACTCCCAGGAGAAAAATATGTCGTCCATCATCCTGCGCTTCCTAGCCGAACCCAGCGCCATCAACTTTGGCGGCAAGGTGCATGGCGGCACTGTCATGAAATGGATTGACGAGGCGGGTCACGCCTGCGCGACGCGCTGGGCCAAGCGCCATTGCGTCGCGGTGTCGGTCGGCAGCATTCGGTTTCAAAAGCCCATCATGATGGGCGACCTGGTGGAGGTTGAGGCACGCCTGGCTTACACCGGCACGACCAGCATGAACATGTCAGTCGAGGTGCGCGCTGGTGACATGAAGGTTGGCCAGATGGAAAAGATCACCGAATGCGTGGCGGTTTTTGTAGCGGTTGACCTGGACGGTAAAGCACTGCCGATTGACACCTGGCAACCCGAAACCCCCGGCGATGTGGCGCTGGCCCAATATGTCAAAACCCATCTTGATTTGGCCAGAGCCTCGCAGCCAATGGCCTAAATTTGCTTGACTCAAATCGATAACGTGAAAAGCGATGCCCTGACGCGCCGCGACCTGCTGGCTGCACTTGTCGTGGTGGTGGTGTGGGGACTGAACTTCGTCGTCATGAAGTTTGCGCTGCGTGACTTCAGCCCTTTTCAACTGGGTGCCGCGCGCTATGTGTTTGCGGTGTTGCCGCTTATCCTGCTGATAAAGCCGCCGCGCATCCACTGGAAATGGGTGCTGCTGTACGGCGCTTTTCAGGGCGTGGGGCAGTTTGGTATTTTGTTCACGGCGCTCAAGGTCGGCATGACCGCTTCACTTGCATCGGTGTTGTTGCAAACCCAGGTATTTTTTACCGCGCTGTTTGGTTTTGTGCTGCTGCATGAACGCGCCAATAAACCGCTGCAAGTCGGCATGGTGTTGGCGGCACTGGGGTTGGGCTGCTTTGCACTGAATTACGTCAATCCGGTTGCCGGTCTGACCAGTGCCACCACGCTGCTGGGTTTTGCGTTAACGCTATGCGCCGCAGCCATGTGGGCCCTGTCCAACATCGTGGCGCGGCGCGTGCAGCAGCTTTATGCCGACTATTCGCCCGCAGCATTTGTGGTGTGGAGCAGCTCGGTCGCCATCTTGCCCTTCATGGCGCTGTCGCTGGCTTTTGACGCGCCAGGCACTCGCTGGCAGTGGCTTGAGGCCCGCGTGTCAAGCTGGCTGGCTGTGGCCTACCTTGGTTGGGTCGCCACCGTGCTGGGCTACAGCCTGTGGACGGGCTTGCTCAAACGCCACCCCGCCAACAAGGTAGCGCCCTTCAGCCTGGGCGTGCCAGTCGTCGGCTTGGCCACCGGCATGCTGGTGCTGGGCGAAACTATCGCACCCTGGCAATGGGCTGGCATTGCGCTGGTGGTGGCGGCGCTGGCTTGTGTGATGCTGGGTGGATGGGTTAGGCGGCGCTAATTGGGTTCGCAAGCTTTGTGCGGTGCGCAAGCTTCGCGGCAACCCAACAATTTGTTGCAAGTCGCCGAACGGTTTTAAAAAATCTGTCACATTTAAGTCGGATACTGAAAATCTCAAAATCACACGAGACATCAGCATGCCTATTGCCCACACCACTCGCCGCGCCCGGTTGTCGTATGTTTGTAGCGCTGCCTTGCTGGCGCTGGCCGCTTGCGGCGGTGCGGGAGACCCGGTAATGCCTTTCAAAACACTGGACAACCTCAAGCCTTTGGTCATCGCTCACCGGGGCGCCTCTGGCGCGTTGCCTGAGGAAACGCTCGAAGCCTACGCCCGTGCGATTGATTTTGGTGCCGATGTGGTCGAGCCTGACCTGATCAGCACCAAAGACGGCGTGTTGATTGCGCGGCATGACCCCAACCTTGACTTCAGCACTGACGTGGCCAAGCGGCCAGAATTTGCCAGCCGCAAGAAAACCACGCAGGTCGACGGTGAAACCCAAACTGGCTGGTTTGCCAGCGACTTCACGCTGGCCGAAATCAAAACACTGGGGGCCACGATCACCACCGACGCGACGCGCGACAAAAGCAATGACGGCAAGTTCAAAGTCATCACATTTCAGGAGCTGGTTGACCTGGTCAAGCTGCGCAGTGCCCAGCTGGGGCGCACCATTGCGGTGTACCCAGAAACCAAAAATCCCAGCTACCACCGCGCACTGGGCTTGCCGTTAGAAGACAAACTGATCGCCATCATCACCGCTGCTGGCTGGAACAACAAAGCCTCACCAGTCTATGTGCAAAGCTTTGAGCCCAGCAGCTTAAAGCAAATGAAGGCCAAGGGCTTGCAGGCCAAATTGATCCAGTTGATCGATGCCGATGACTACGATTTGAAAACCGGCAAGCTGACCTTCGCCGCGCCATACGACAGGCCCTACGACTGGTTTTTGACTGGCGACACCCGCTTGTTCAGCGCCATGGTCACGCCCGCCGGCCTGGCTGAAATCAAACAGTACGCCGACGGCATTGGCCCGTGGAAGCCGTACATCGTACCGATCAAAGGCACGCTTGATGCGGCGGGCAATTTACGTGACATGAACGGCGACGGTAAGGTGGACTATGCCGACGCCAGCACTCA
>JAYWFR010000056.1:0-2339 GCA_043778695.1 Polaromonas sp.
GCGTGACCGCCGGTTTTGTCTTTCATCGCTCTGTTGGTCACGGCCAGCAGAGATTCCCCTTCATGCACAAGTCTGAAGTCAATCTTGCGGCCATCCAGGTCAACCCGGCTGACCTGCACCCGTACCCGTGTGCCAATGGCGTAGCGAATGCCGGTACGCTCGCCGCGCAGCTCTTGTTTGGCTTCGTCAAAACGGAAATATTCGCCGCCCAGCTCAGTGATGTGTACCAGGCCCTCCACGTACATCGCATCGAGTGTGACGAAGATGCCAAAACCGGTTGCGGCTGTGACAACGCCACCAAATTCTTCACCCAAATGCTCGCGCATGTATTTGCATTTGAGCCACGCTTCGACGTCGCGACTGGCCTCGTCTGCGCGGCGCTCGTTGGCGCTGCAATGCAGGCCAGCAGCTTGCCAGGCCAACTCGTCTACGCTGGCTTTTTGCGGTTTTTGCTCAGGGTCTTTCACACGGGATGCGAGCCGCTTCGACAATTTCGCCTCTGCTTCACCTGGTGTCGGCAAACTTGGCAACTGGTACTTGGTCTTGTTCAACACCGCTTTAATCACGCGATGCACAAGCAAGTCAGGGTAGCGGCGAATCGGGCTGGTGAAGTGCGTGTAGGCCTTATACGCCAGGCCAAAGTGGCCGCTGTTCATCGGCGTGTAAATCGCCTGTTGCATCGAGCGCAGCAGCATCGAATGGATTTGCTGCGCATCAGGCCGGTCTTTGGTGGCCTGGGCGATTTGCTGAAACTCGCCCGGCGTTGGGTCGTCGCTGATCGTCATGCCGATGCCTGCGGCTTTGAGGTAATTGCGCAGCATGTCCTTTTTCTCAGGCGTCGGGCCTTCGTGTACGCGAAACAAACCAACATGTTTGCTGCTGGCAATAAAGTCGGCCGAGCACACGTTGGCGGCCAGCATGGCCTCTTCAATCAGGCGGTGGGCAACGTTGCGGGTGCGCGGAATGATTTTTTCAATCCGCCCAACCTCGTCACACACGATTTGCGTTTCTGTCGTTTCAAAATCAACCGCGCCGCGCACACCGCGCTCTTTGAGCAGTGCTTGGTACACATCATGCAAATCCAGCAAATGCGGCACCAGTGCTTTTCTTTGCGCGGCTTCTGGCCCACGCGTGTTGGCCAAAATAGCCGCGACCTCGGTGTAGGTAAAACGTGCTTGGCTGAACATCACTGCCGGGTAAAACTGGTAGGCGTGTACGTCGCCTTTGGCAGTCACCAGCATGTCGCACACCATGCACAGGCGCTCAACATTCGGGTTGAGCGAGCACAGCCCGTTCGACAACTTTTCAGGCAGCATCGGGATCACGCGGCGTGGAAAGTACACACTGGTGGCTCGGTCGTAAGCGTCAATATCAATCGCGCTGCCGGTTTCTACGTAGTGGCTCACATCGGCAATTGCTACCAATAAACGCCAGCCTTTGCCTCTGCCAACTTTTGCGGGTTCGCAGTACACGGCATCGTCAAAATCGCGTGCGTCTTCGCCGTCAATCGTCACCAAAGCAATGTCGGTCAAATCAACGCGATTCTTTTTGTCTTGTGGGCGAACCGCGTCAGGCAGCGTGCGAGCTAGCGCCAGCGCTTCGTCTGAGAACTCATGCGGCACGCCATATTTACGCACCGCAATTTCAATTTCCATGCCGGGGTCGTCTATTTCACCCAGCACTTCCTTCACGCGGCCCACGGGCTGTCCGAATAATGCTGGTGGCTCAGTAAGCTGCACCACAACGATCTGCCCTGTCTTGGCAGAGCCAGTCGCGCCCTTGGGGATCAAAACATCTTGCCCGTAGCGCTTGTCTTCCGGCGCGACCAGCCACACGCCACTTTCTTGCAGCAAGCGGCCAATAATCGGATTGGCAGAGCGTTCAATGATCTCAGTGACACGGCCTTCGGGCCGGTTTTTGCGGTCATGGCGGACGATGCGCGCCTTGACTCGGTCCTTGTGCAGCACGGCGCGCATCTCGTTGGGCGGCAGGTAAATGTCTGCCTCACCATCATCACGTTGAACAAAACCATGGCCATCACGGTGGCCAGAAACGGTGCCCTCGAATTCTGCGAGGAGGCCAGCTGAATTGCCACTTTGGGCGCTAGCGCTGTGTTGAGTTGTTTTGATAAAAATCTCTTTAAAGTTAGAAAGCACGTGTTTAGCTGGGTATCGCCAACCCAGTATGCCGCTTAAATATTCCAGCCCAAAAGGCAGATGCTTGTTTTTTTTTACAATGGTACACTTTAAGGCTTGCCCGGGTGGCGGAATTGGTAGACGCGCACGGTTCAGGTCCGTGTATCGCAAGATGTGGAGATTCGAGTTCTCTCCCGGGCACCA
>JAYWFR010000057.1:0-5671 GCA_043778695.1 Polaromonas sp.
GTAGCAGCTCGTATAAGTGGTTGGGTACCAGCAGCGCAACGTACAAAAGAGCGTGGCGGACTTGGTAGATGTCGCTGGCAGTAGGTAAGGCAGCAGGCAAGCCATTACTTTTGCCCAAAAATTGCAGCTCGTCGACCAGGTCAAAAAAGAAAAACAGCGCCAAAAAACCCATTGCCACCAGAGCGATGGACGCTAACACTTCGCCGTAGATCAAACGGCGTATGGTTTTCATGCGGCGCTCCGACTGCCCTTGCCGGCGCGCAGACTTGACAAAGCCGCGCGCAGGGTCCAGTTGGAATTGCGTTTAGCCAGCCAAAGCAAGCTGACCAACAAAACACCGCCGTGCAGCAAAAGTAACAGATTTGTAAAACTGATCAAGCCGCCAAACACCCAACTTTGGCCAAGGTTCACCAAATTGTTGTACACCATGAAAGCCAGCACCGCAAAAACCAGGTTGCCGCTGCGCCCGCTGCGCGGATTGGCGTTAGCCAACGCTAACGCCAGAACTACAAAATTAATAGCGGCTAGCGCAAGCCCCAAGCGCCAAGCCAGCTCACTCAGGTTGGCGCGAGTGGGCGTTTTAACAAGCACGGGGATGGCCATCAACTTGGCATCGTAAATGTCTGAGTTAAGTGTGCTGCTGCTGCCTGTGTTGCTGCCGTATTCTTTAAAGTTGCTGATTTTCAGAGCTGACTTGCCATTTTCACTTTCCAGTCGCTGGCCGTTTTCAAGAATCAGCACTTGTTGCTCTCCCATCATTTCAAGGCGCCCGGCCCGTGCCGTGGTCACAGAACTTTTGCCTTTTTCATTGGCCGCAATGAACACGTTGTTGCTCGATTTTTGGTCTGTCTTGGTGTCACGGTCGATGAAAAAAACCCGATTCCCGTTCGACGATTCTTGAAACTGGCCGGGTGCAATGCGGTCAATGTCACTGCGGTTTCCAAAGCTTTCTTGCATCGACTTGGTTTGGTTGTTGGTCCACGGCCAGACAAACAGGGCACTCAAGAAAATAATCAGCAACACCGGCCAGGCGAAGCGAAACAGCGGCGATAAAAAACTCGTCAGGCTACGGCCGCTGCTTTGCCAGACCACCATTTCACTGTCGCGGTACATCCGGGTCAACGTCGTGACGAGGGCGATAAACAGTGATAGCGTCAAAATGGTGGGCAGGCGGCCCAGCGCAGCATAAGCCATGAACAACATGACATCTTGTGGGCTGATGACACCACGCGACGCTTGCCCGAGAGTTCGTATCAACACAATGGTTAGCACAATAGTCATCAAAACCACGAAGGTGGCGCCAAAGCTGCGTGCTAGTTCTCTACGGATGGAGGATTGGAATAACATTGATGATTACGCTGATGCCCAAAGCTGGTGTAGAAAGCTGATCTACAGAACTATTTCAGCCGAATGCCTTGCTTTTTTAACTTTTATTGAAAAATCACACCCTTGATTATGGACTTTGAACTTAAAACTTTGACTGGCGCTCGACTATGCAATGAAAAATGCGACGCCTTGATTGTGCTGGTTGACCAAGGCAGCCCAGCCGCTGTGCGGGGGGACGATGTGGTGTCCAAACTTGCCGCATCGGCCGTGGCAGCTGGCGACTTGGAAACCAAACCTGGAAAATGCCTGAGCAGTTACCGGGTTCTGAGCCTCGGCGCAACGCGCCTGGTTCTGGTGGGTGCCGGTGATGGCAGCGCCAAAAGCGTGCGTACCGCTGTCATGGCGGCGATGAGCTCGCTGAAGGCCAGCAACGTCAAGCGCGTGGTGGTTAGCGTGTGTGAGCAAAGCTTAGTAACCGATGCCGTCGTTAGCACTCTTGTCACCGCTTGCAGCGACGCCGCCTACAGCTACACCACCACCAAGTCAAAACCCAGCGCGGTTAAATTTGAGCATTGCGTGATTGCTGTACCCAACGCGGCCAAGGCCAAAGCGGCCTTTGACAAAGGCCTGGCGCTATCGTACGGCGTTGGTCTGGCTAAAGAGTGGGCCAATCGCCCGGCTAACCATGCCACTCCTGCGATGCTGGCAGACGCCGCTAAAAAGCTGGGTAAATTACCTAGCATCAAAGTCAATGTGTTGGGGCCCAAAGAGGTGGCCAAGCTGGGCATGGGCTCGTTCATGGCCGTAGCTCAAGGCTCAGACGAGCCTTTGCGCTTTATCGCCTTGCATTACAGCGGCACAGCCAAAGATGCGGCGCCGATTGTGTTGGTCGGTAAAGGCATCACGTTTGACACCGGCGGCATCTCTATCAAGCCTGCAGGTGAGATGGATGAGATGAAGTTTGACATGTGTGGTGCGGCAAGTGTGCTGGGTGTTTTCAGGGCGCTGGCTGATTTAAAACCCGCCATCAACGTGGTCGGTTTGATCCCGGCGTGCGAGAACATGCCTGACGGCCGCGCCATCAAACCCGGTGATGTGGTGACCAGCATGAGCGGCCAAACCATTGAAATATTGAACACCGACGCTGAAGGGCGTTTGGTGCTGTGCGACGCGTTGACCTACGCAGAGCGCTTCAAACCACGCGCCGTGATTGACATTGCCACACTGACCGGTGCTTGCGTGGTGGCGCTAGGCGGTGTGCGCACAGGCTTGTTTTCAAGCGATGAGCCGCTTGCTAAAGCGTTGTTTGACGCTGGTGAATCCGCGCTTGACTTGTGCTGGCGTATGCCGCTTGACGATGAGTATGCTGATGGCCTGAAAACCAATTTTGCCGACGTTGCCAACGTGGCCGGGCGTGCGGGTGGTGCAGTAACGGCTGCCAAGTTTTTACAACGCTTTGCCGCCAAGTTTGCCTGGGCACATTTAGACATTGCTGGTACCGCGTGGAAGAGCGGCACCGCCAAAGGCGCGACCGGCAGGCCGGTGGCGTTGCTGGTTGACTTCTTGTTGGCCCAAGCAAGTCAGCCAGCAAGTCAGCCAGCGAGTCATGCCGCCAGCAAGCAACAAGAGGCCGTCGCTAGCCCCGCCAAACCCGCCACTCGCCGAACTCGCCGACCATGACCGCTGTTGAGTTTCACGTCAACCAGCCCGACAAACTGCATTACACCTGCCGACTGCTGCGCAAGGTTTACCGCAGTGGGACAGCAGCTGTTGTAACTGCCGAGCCTGAGTTGCTGCAACTGTTGGATCAGCAGCTGTGGCTGCTGTCTGCAACCGAGTTCGTGCCACATTGCAGCAGCAACGCCCTGGCATCAACACTGGCAGCTACGCCCATTTTGCTGGCCAGCCAGATCGATGCTTGCCCGCCTGAAGGCGTGTTGATCAATCTTGGCCAAAACGTAGCAGCAGGCTTTGAGCGGTTTGAGCGGGTCATTGAGGTGGCGTCAAGCGACGAAGAAGACCGCCTGGCCGCCAGAGCCCGGTGGAAGTTCTACAAAGAACGCGGATACCCGTTGAAAAGGCACGACGCGCCAACTGGCGAGTCAAAAACAGCATGAGCCCTACCAACGTTCCGCCGCGTTTTGTGCCGACTTTGACTGACGTTGTGCAGCCTGCGGCTAACTCGCCGCTTGAAACTCCCCACGGCTCGGTGGAGCGAGGTCTTGACAGTTTGGACGACCAGATCATTCACCGCGTCATGCAGCGAGTAGACCTGGTGCTTGAAAGGCGTTTGCGGGAAGCCGTAGCGCAGGTGATTTTGGCGCAAACGCAAACGCTGGCACCACGTTTGCGCGAAGAAATTGATTTGGTCGTGCGAGAGTCGGTCAGCCAAGCGGTGGCTCAAGAGCTTTCAGGCCACAACGGCGCAAGCTGATTTCACGATCAGCCTACCGCGTGCCGCATTATGAAAGTTTGGTTTGCTGCACTGCAAAATAATTTCTCAATATAAGAAATTAAATTTCACATTGCAGAATAAAAATCATAAGTCATTGATTTTATTGATTTAAATAAATTGTCTTATATAAGACATAAGAGCTGAATAAGTCTTACAGAAGACTTAGAATTCCACGTCGCTTTCGTCGCCGTCATCGCTGAAGCGGCGCAAGTTTTGCATCCCCTTGTTCGTCATCTCTTTTTTAACCCACGGAGTTCACCATGCCACAAACCCTCAATGACCAACTGACCCGTGAGCAGCAAATTGCTGCACTCGAAAAAGACTGGGCCACCAACCCCCGCTGGAAAGGCATCAAGCGCGGCTACAGCGCCGCTGATGTGGTGCGTTTGCGCGGCTCATTTCACATTGAGCACACGCTGGCTCGCCGCGGTGCTGAAAAATTGTGGGACCTGGTGCACTCTGAGCCCTACGTCAACTGCCTGGGCGCATTGACGGGTGGTCAGGCCATGCAGCAGGTCAAAGCCGGCGTCAAAGCCATCTACCTGTCGGGCTGGCAAGTGGCCGCTGACAACAACGGCTATGCCGCCATGTACCCCGACCAGTCGCTGTACCCAGTGGACTCAGTGCCAAAAGTAGTCGAACGCATCAACAACACGTTTCGCCGCGCGGACGAAATTCAGCATTCCAAAGGCATTGACGCTGGCGACAAGGGCTACATCGACAACTTCGCGCCCATCGTGGCCGACGCTGAAGCCGGTTTTGGTGGTGTGCTGAATGCGTTTGAACTGATGAAAGCCATGATCAGTTCTGGCGCCGCTGGCGTTCACTTTGAAGACCAGTTAGCGTCGGTTAAAAAATGCGGCCACATGGGCGGCAAAGTGCTGGTGCCAACGGCTGAAGCCTGCCAAAAACTCATCGCAGCCCGCATGGCCGCTGACGTGTGCGGCGTTCCAACCCTGGTAATTGCCCGTACCGACGCAGAAGCAGCTGATTTATTGACCAGCGACTACGACGAGAACGACAAGCCCTTCATCACCGGCGAGCGCACCGCCGAAGGTTTTTACAAAACCCGCAAAGGCATGGAACAAGCCATCAGCCGCGCCGTGGCCTACGCCCATTACGCCGACCTGGTGTGGTGCGAAACCGGCACGCCCGACCTGGAATTTGCCCGCAAATTTGCTGAAGCCGTGCACGCTGTACACCCCGGCAAAATGCTGGCCTACAACTGCTCGCCATCATTCAACTGGAAGAAAAACCTCGACAACGCCACGATTGCCAAGTTTCAAAAAGAGCTTGGCCTGATGGGCTACAAGTACCAGTTCATCACGCTAGCTGGCATCCATTCCATGTGGTACAACATGTTCGATTTGGCGCAAGACTACGTTGCACGCGGCATGACGGCGTATGTTGAAAAAGTGCAAGAACCAGAATTCGCAGCCCGCGACCGTGGTTACACCTTCGTGTCGCACCAGCAAGAAGTCGGCACTGGTTATTTTGATGAAGTCACCACGGTGATTCAAGGCGGCAAGTCAAGCGTGACCGCGCTGACGGGCTCGACTGAAGAAGAGCAGTTTCATTGAGCTGACCCTGGTTTCGCCTCTTAAAAAAGGAGCCGTCCCCACAAGGGCGGCTCCTTTTTTGTTTGTCCAATCGGGATGGGGCTTTGTTTCGCTGCAACTTTGCTGGTTGTGCACGTGGCTTTCCAGCCACGATTTGAGCATCTTTTTAGCCCCTAGCCTTTGTATTCAGGGCGTAAGCAGCTCCTGATTAAATAGCAGTTATTGCTTCTTGCAACATCGGCCAGAGCGCAGCTTCCCCAGCGCGCCTGAAAGCACCTAAGTGGCCAATCTTTTCAAGGCCAACATCTGACGACGACACGACGCGAAGCTG
>JAYWFR010000058.1:0-5643 GCA_043778695.1 Polaromonas sp.
TGGCTGGTTGTCTTCAGCAGTCGAAAAGGTTTGTGCAAACTTGGTCGGGATGGTCGTGTTTTTCTTGATCATCTTGGTCATCACGCCGCCCATGGTCTCAATGCCCAATGACAGTGGGGTCACGTCTAACAACAACACGTCGGTACGGTCACCAGACAGCACCTGGCCTTGAATCGCAGCGCCCACAGCCACGGCTTCGTCAGGGTTCACGTCTTTGCGTGGCTCCTTGCCGAAGAAGGCTTTCACAGCGTCTTGCACTTTGGGCATACGGGTTTGCCCACCGACCAAAATCACGTCATGAATGTCAGACACGCTCAGGCCAGCGTCTTTCATGGCGGTGCGGCACGGTGCAATGGTGCGTTCAATCAACTCGTCAACCAGTGATTCGAGCTTGGCACGTGACAGCTTGACCAGCAAGTGCTTAGGGCCGCTGGCGGGGTCATGCGCAATGTACGGAATGTTCACTTCGGTGGCGGCGCTGTTTGACAGCTCGATCTTGGCTTTTTCAGCTGAGTCTTTCAGGCGCTGCAGTGCAACAACGTCTTTGCTCAGGTCGATGCCGCTGTCTTTTTTGAACTCGGCCACGATGTAGTCGATGACACGCTGGTCAAAGTCTTCGCCGCCCAAAAAGGTGTCTCCGTTGGTCGACAGCACTTCAAACTGCTTTTCGCCGTCAACATCGGCAATCTCAATGATGGATACGTCAAACGTGCCGCCACCCAGGTCATACACGGCGATTTTGCGGTCGCCTTTTTCCTGCTTGTCCAGACCAAAAGCCAGCGCGGCTGCGGTCGGCTCATTAATGATGCGTTTGACGTCCAGGCCCGCAATGCGGCCTGCATCTTTGGTGGCCTGGCGCTGTGCGTCGTTGAAGTACGCTGGCACGGTGATGACGGCTTCGGTCACTGGCTCGCCAAGGTAATCTTCAGCAGTTTTTTTCATTTTGCGCAAGATGTCTGCAGACACTTGCTGGGCCGACATTTTTTTGCCACGCACTTCAACCCAGGCATCGCCGTTGTCAGCGGCTACGATTGAATAAGGCATCAATGCGATATCTTTTTGCACTTCTTTTTCGGTGAATTTGCGGCCAATCAACCGCTTAACGGCGTACAGCGTATTTTTTGGATTGGTCACGGCCTGGCGCTTGGCGGAGGTGCCCACTAGCACTTCGCCGTCTTCCTGGTACGCGACGATGGACGGGGTGGTGCGTGCGCCTTCCGAGTTTTCAATCACTTTGGGCACGTTGCCTTCCATGATAGATACGCAAGAATTCGTTGTGCCCAAGTCGATGCCGATGATTCTTCCCATGATTTTTCTCCGTTTACGGCTGCTGCGAACCTGCCATGTGTCGTTGGGCGGTGCTAAAAGTCCTCATGCACCTAAGGTGCATTCTGGTTTTTGCGCTCCGTCCGCCTAGCCTGACAGCTTCTCGCTACGCCGTGGTTTCTATAAAGTTAAGTGGTTAATAAATTGAGATGAGACAAAAAAATTCAAGCCCGCTTATTTAGGCGCGCTGACCGTGACCAGCGCCGGGCGCAGCACACGGTCTGCAATCAAATAACCTTTTTGCAGCACGGTGACGACGGTGTTGGCTTCTTGTTCAGACGGCACCATACTGATAGCCTGGTGGTGATGCGGGTCAAACTTGGTGCCCGCTACTGGGTCAATTTGCATCACCCGGTTGCGCTCCAGCGCGGCTTTGAGCTGCTTGAGCGTAGCCAGAGCACCTTCTTTGATCTGCTCGGGCGTGGCGCTGGGCAAATTCAGGCCCGCCTCCAGGCTGTCAGCCACGGGCAGCAGGCTTTCGGCAAAGCTTTCGAGTGCAAACTTGCGCGCTTTACTGACTTCTTCATCGGCGCGGCGGCGTGAATTTTCACTTTCAGCCTTGGCACGCAAATAACTATCAGCCAGCTCGGTGTTTTTGGCTTGCAGCGTGGCGACTTCAGCTTGGGCCACAGCTAATTCGCTGATCGCCTCGTGCTCGTTAGCCGCGGCTGCGGCTTCCAGCTCTTCAGGCGTGGGCGCTCCACTCAAGAATTGATTTTGTTCGGGTTGTTTGGGTTCAGACATGCTTGAAAACACTGGTTTGTTAGGCAAGTTAGCTAGCTGGGGTTGCCAAAACCCTTTTCAAGAGCAGGGAATTGAGAACCGCACATATAAGTTCCAGCGGTATTTGAGTTTGGCTTAAATGCTATGTATTTAGGAGCTGCTCGCGCTTATTCTTATTGGGCTTAAGGCATAAATGATGGCTGAATTGCATCGACCACCAGGTTTTGGCTTTTTTTCTAGCCTGCGCGTTCGAAATGCTGTGAACCCTTACCCCGCCCACCCCATCGCCTTGGCCAACTGGCTGTCAACCGGCAACGGCTCGCCATGCAATTGCGCTGCCAGCAGCTCTCCGCACAACGCGGCAAAGCTCAAGCCACGCGAGCCCATGCCGGTACACAGCCATAGCCCGGCACCCGAATCAGCCGCGCTTACCCAGGGCAAGCGGTTCGGCGTCGCGCAGCGTATGCCAGCCCAACCGCGCGCCTGCTCAGGGCTAAAGTGCTCGGCCAAAACAGGCGCGATGTGTGGCAACAAGGTTCGCAGTCGCACCAGGTTATCAGCGTGGTCTTGTGCTTTGATGGTCGGTAGCTGCACGTCACGCTCGTAACCGGCACCCATCAGCCACATGGGGCCGTCGGGGGTGGTGATGCCGCTGATCAGCCCGCCGTTGCCGTTAACTGCAAACGGCGGCAAGTTGTCCGAGTTTTTTTGCAAACCAAACGTCACCTGGCCCCTGACTGCTTGCAAATCCGGCGCGGTTGCTCCGCTTGAACTGGCCAACGACCGACTGCCATAGCCTGCAGCCAACACCACCAAGTCCGCTTCGACAAGCAAGTCGTCCGCTGCGCCATGCAGCTGCCAGCCGTGGTCGCTGGGCGTTATTCGGGCAACCTCCGCCTTGCCACGCCAGGAAACGCCGGGTGCAGCCAGCCAAGCATTCACCAATGCCGCCGGTTTCACCCAGCCTGCTTGCACGTGCCATAGCGCTGGGCTGTCAGCTAGCAAACCGGCTGCAGTCAATGTTCGCTCGGACGCTGGGTAGCACCAGTGGCTGGCATCATTTAACTGACTCTGGCCCCATGCGGGCGGCAGCTGCGCCGCAGCTTCGCCCAGGCTGCGCTGCAACACCCCGGTGTGACCCCAATCCGTGCCATGGCGCAGCAGGGCGCGGCACTGCTGTAGCGTGATGCGCGCCCCAGCACGCGTCAGGCGCGACAAGGGGCTGTCGTCTGGCGAGGTATGCGGTACCAACAACCCGGCGGGCAGGCTAGATGCGCCACCAGCGGGCGCACTCGCTGCGTCTAGCACCGTCACAGCCCAGCCGCGCCGTGCCAGGCTGCTGGCCACCGCCGCGCCCGCCAGGCCTGCGCCTACCACCACGCAGGTGCTGGGTGCGGCGCGTTGGTGGCGGCTTTTGGTACGCCAGGCAGGGTTGTAAGTGGCCTGTAGTTCATCACCAGCCGGTTTAACGACAAACCCGCATTGCGTCAAAGCTGCTTGCATGGCCGTGTTGTTGGGCAGGGTGAGCAGCGTGCCGGGCTTGCACATTCGCGCAATGGCTTTGGCAAGGTAAAGCAGGTCAGCGTCTGCTGTCTGACTGCTATTGAGGTGAATAACATCCGCTTCAAACTGCTGCTGGCGCAACAGCTTGGCCACGTCGCCGATGCACAGCGTCAGCAGCACCTGGCCGCCCTCAAACACCAGCCGATGAAAGCCTGGCAGCAAACCCCACAGCTGCTCTTCGAGCTGTTCTGCCAGCGGTTTTAGTGCAGCGTCATCAGGCTGGTTGGTATATGACGCAGCGCAAATCGCCACCGCGCGTAGCGTGCGCGGGCGTAGCGGGTCGGCTCGCCAAGCCTGCCACGCACGCAAGAAATCTTGGCTGCTGGTAGCGCCAATGTCTAAATAAACGGATGACGTCAAGCCGCAGGCGGCGTGTAGCCTTGCACCACGTCTGCGCCGCTTCCAAAAAAGTGGTTTTCCATCTGCCGGGCCAGGTACTGGCGGGCGCGTTGGTCGGCCAGGTTCAGGCGGTTTTCATTAACCAGCATGGTCTGCTGCTTCATCCAGTCGGCCCAGGCTTGCTTGCTGACTTCTTCCCACAGGCGCTTGCCCAGCGGGCCAGGGTAGGGAGGTAAGTCCAGGCCCTCGGCTTCAATGCCGAGCTTGATACATTTGACGATGCGTGCCATGGTGTTTACTTTCTTGTAAGGTGATTTTTTGCGAAGTTTATGCAGAGCTATTGACAGAACTTTAGCAATATTTTTTGCCAAAACGCCGAAGGCCATCAAAGTGGCCAAACGCTGGGCCTGTCGATTAAGCGGTAAAATCGAGTGTTGGCGGACTAAAAAGCCGCTGAAGCATTAGGCGCAGTCAGAGGTTTTGTTGCATCGAATCAGGCACCGGCATCGACCTGGGCCATCCATCACCCAACTCAGGAAAGACACACTATATGGCAAGAGCTGACGCCAAGACCGCCGTACTCGCAGACGGTTTGCGCTACAAATCAAAAGTTTCAGGTTCCCCGTTTGCCGCGACCACCTCGTTTGGTGCGGCCACCATGTCGTGTTTTATGTGCGGCAAACACCGCGCTCGCTCATTGATGGGCACGCGCAAGGTGCTAGGCAAGTCACAAGCAGTATGTGCGCCGTCGTGCAAAGAGTTGGACGCGACACTGGCTGCCCAAGCCGCTGCCGCCAAAGTCTAAATTAGTTTGAAAAAGACTTACGCGCTTAACCTTGCTGGCAAGCAACCAGCACGCTTGTTGGATGCCGCCAAACATGACATTCGCAAATACGCCAAAAGGGAGCGGGCCAAGTTGATGCCTGATGGCGTTGATTTTTGGGACTTTGACTGCAAGCTAGGCGCTAGCGAAACTGATGCTGCTCCCGTGCATTTTGCGGCACTGATAACGGGCGTAGATGCGCTGGTCAAAGACGGCGCTGAGCAGTTTTATGTAGAGATCATCAGCAAGCATGGTCACCGCACGCTGCGGCCCATCGACGCAACAGGCAGTGAAAACGCAGCCGAAACCCGCGAAGTCGCTTGATTTCGCCAGTAAATTTTTGAAATAGATAGATTTAAAGCCCCAACCATCGGTTAAAAGGTGAATAATCAGGGGGTGCAGCAGTTTATTTGCACATGTTGGTGATTGGTCAGTTTCGCGCGCTACGGCGGTACTTCTAGTTTGTTGTGCTTTCGGGACCCCATCGCTTTTTGTTTTATGTATTTTTGAGGAGTCCTTCATGGGCAACAAACTTTATGTCGGCAACCTGCCGTACACCGTACGCGACGAAGACTTGCAACAGTCTTTTGGCGAATTTGGCTCTATCACCAGCGCTAAGGTGATGATGGAGCGCGACACCGGCCGTTCAAAGGGCTTTGGTTTCGTCGAAATGGGCAGCGACGCTGAAGCGCAAGCTGCTATCGCCGGCATGAACGGCCAGTCGCTCGGCGGCCGTGCAATCACCGTGAACGAAGCCCGTCCGATGGAGGCACGTCCTCCACGTACCGGCGGCTTCGGCGGCGGTGGTGGTGGTTACGGCGGTGGCGGCGGCGGCGGTGACCGTTCAGGTGGCGGCGGCTACGGCGGCG
>JAYWFR010000059.1:0-2299 GCA_043778695.1 Polaromonas sp.
GGCTGTTTCAGCAGGCGGTCGATGACCTGATGGTTGAAGGAGATCGCGTGACGGGTGCGGTTACGCAGGTCGGCATCGCGTTCCGCGCTCGGACGGTGGTGCTGACGGCGGGGACATTTCTGGACGGCAAGATCCATGTGGGCTTGAACACATACGCCGCGGGCAGGGCGGGCGACCCGCCTGCGGTGTCGCTTTCCAGCAGACTGAAGGAGCTCAAGCTGCCGCAGGGCCGACTGAAAACCGGCACCCCGCCGCGCCTCGATGGTCGCACAATCGACTTCAGCAAATGCACGCCGCAGCCGGGAGACGGCATGCCGGGTGGGACTGCGGGGGCTGTTCCGGTGTTCAGCTTTATGGGCAGCGACATCCCGCACCCGCAGCAGATGCCGTGCTGGATCACGCATACTAATTCGCGCACGCATGACATCATCCGCTCGGGTTTCGACCGCAGCCCGATGTTTACCGGCAAGATTGATGGCGTGGGCCCGCGCTATTGCCCGAGCGTGGAGGACAAGATCAACCGTTTTGCCGACAAGGACGCGCACCAGATCTTTTTGGAGCCCGAGGGGCTGACCACGCACGAGATTTACCCCAACGGCATCTCGACCAGCTTGCCGTTTGACATCCAGTACGACTTGGTGCGCTCAATGGTGGGCATGGAAAACGCCCACATTTTGCGACCAGGCTACGCGATTGAATACGACTATTTTGACCCGCGCGCGCTAAAAACCAGCTTTGAAACCCGAGCCATCAACGGCCTGTTTTTTGCCGGGCAAATCAACGGCACCACAGGCTATGAAGAGGCGGCAGCGCAGGGCATGTTTGCCGGCATCAATGCGGCTCTAGCTTGCCAGGGCAAAGAAGCATGGTTGCCCAAGCGCGACGAAGCCTACTTGGGTGTGCTGGTCGATGACCTGATCACCAAGGGCGTGACCGAGCCGTACCGCATGTTTACCAGCCGGGCCGAATACCGCCTGATGCTGCGCGAAGACAACGCCGACATGCGCCTGACTGAAAAGGGCAGGGAGTTGGGCTTGGTAGATGACGCGCGCTGGGACGCTTTTAATCGCAAGCGCGATGCTGTTTCACGTGAAACACAGCGCCTGCGTAGCATTTGGGTGAATCCGAACAACCTGCCGCTGGCGGAAGCAGAGCGGGTGCTGGGCAAGGCGATTGAGCGTGAGTACAACCTGGCTGACTTGTTGCGCAGGCCAGATGTGAATTACGCCGGGTTGATGAGTCTGGATGGCGGCAAGTATGTCAATGACGACATAGCAAAGCTCGATGGACTCCACAGCGTGATCGAGCAAATCGAAATCACCGCCAAATATGCCGGATACATTGACTTGCAAAAAGTCGAAGTTGAACGTGCTGCGCACTATGAAAACCTGAAGCTACCGCCCGAGTTGGACTACCTGCAAGTACAAGCCTTGAGCTTTGAGGCCCGCCAGACGCTGGCCAAACATCGCCCGGAAACACTGGGTTTGGCTTCACGAATTTCGGGTATAACACCGGCAACGGTGTCGTTGCTGCTGGTGCACTTGAAAAAGCACCTGTGGAAAACAGCGCCGCTAGAGGCAAAAAACACCGAGCAGCCCGTTACCTTGTAAGCGAAATAACATGATTAGTCGAAAGAGGGCCCAGCTAGGCGCATTTTTAATGGCGCGCTGGGTGCTGTTAATGTTGATTTTGGTGGCCATGCTGGTCGTGCCGATCTGGCTTAAAAGAAACAGCGACAACAAAGAAAAAGAGCGCGCAAAAGCAGCGGCCGAAGCCGAAAGCGACATGAACGCTTCTTACGTCGTGAACCAGGCAAAGACGCCGGCGCCCGGCGCAGACGCAATAACCCAGCAGGCCCGCCCCGCTGGCGCTGGTCACGGCCTGACATTTGCAGCCCGCGCAGCCAGCGCCAACGACCTGACTGACGCCGCTTACATGAGCTGCAAGAGCGAGCCGGCACCCGTTGACCAGCCCCACCAAGGCGCCTGCAATCCATATCAAGGAGACACCTCGTGCCGAGTTGTGTTGCCTGTTCTTTGCATTAAAACAGCTGACAGCATCAAAGACGCCCAGCCTACAAACGCACCAGCGGGTGCCTGGGCTTCGTCAACCTTGGGCGCTACCGCTCCAGTCATGGGTGCACTTTTAAGTTCGCTGGACGTTGCCCACGCCCGTTGCGAAAAAGAGCTGGGCGAAGGTTACAGAATGGCAGGCGGCTTTAACAATGGTGGCGTCGATTGGGCGATGGCTGGCAGGCGCGGGCAAGGCTTGATACTGGGCGGGTCAACCCGCTACTGGG
>JAYWFR010000060.1:0-5613 GCA_043778695.1 Polaromonas sp.
AGGCTTCCGTCATGCTGGGCGGCATGGGTTTTCATGACCGTCTTTGTGGGGATTGGCGGCTGGGGCGCGTACCAATCTGTAGTCGCCCTCGCTGCCCGCGTACCGCCGTCAGGTGCAGTGGTTGAACTGGCGTTCCCCTTCAAGAGTGGCAGCTACCTGGTCGTCAACGGCGGCAGCCACCGTAGCATCAATGCGCACCTGATGACGCTTGCCGCCAGTGTTCCACGCTTTCAAGCCTATCGGGGGCAATCGTACGGGGCGGACATCGTCAAACTCGATCGTTGGGGGCTGCGCGCTAACGGCTTGATGCCTGCTGAGCCAAGTGCTTACAACATGTATGGCGCGCCCGTATTCGCGCCTTGCACGGGCGAAGTGATTGCAGCGCAAGGCGATCTGCCGAACATGCAGGTGCCCCAGGTCGACCGTGACCACATGGCGGGCAACCATGTGCTGCTGCGCTGTCAACAAGCAGACGTTTTGTTAGGGCATTTCAAGCCGGGGAGCCTGCGGGTAGCCGTGGGGGATCAAGTAATCACTGGCGGGCTCGTTGCTGCGGCGGGCAATTCTGGCAACACGGGGGAGCCGCATTTGCATGTGCATGCCCAGCGGCCAGGGACGTCAGCTGCGCCCTTTTCAGGGGACCCGCTTCCAGTCCTATTTGATGGGCGATTTCTGGTGCGCAATGACCGGGTTGAAATGCCCTGGCCAAGGCATCACAAAACTGAAGCTCGTACAAACGCTTTGCCAAAATTATGAAAACCGCCGCACAGTGCCAGCATGGCTAACTGTTGAAGATTTTCCGCTGACGGGTAATGCAGACAGTCGGCCAGGTTGGTCTAGATTGATGTACGTCAATGTTTTCCGGCTGCGCGTCACTTACAGTTTCAAGGTTAATCCACTGCTGGCCATTTGCGTCCTGCTGCATCCCATGCAACTCATCCTGCCTTAAAAACGTCGCCTGCCAAAACCAGCTCCAAAATATGAATTTTTTCAACAACTTGCTGGCTGGCATTGCCAACATGCGTTTTAGCAAGCGCTTGTTTGGTCGCAAACTTATTTTTGAATCACTTGGGCCAGCATCAACCGCTGGCCATTTGCCTGATGCATTGACGGGGCCGCTGACGCAAGGCAGTCAAGAAGCACCCGCCGAGCTGTTCAAGCGCCTGCAGTCCAGTCCAGACGGTTTGACACAAGCTCAGGCTGAAGCCATTCGCGCGCGCGTCGGCCCCAACGAAGTCGAGCACGAAAAACCTCCGTCCGACTGGAAGCGCCTGTGGCTGAGCTACAAAAATCCATTCAACGTCTTGCTGACGGTGCTGGCTGCGGTGTCGTATTTCACCGCAGACATCAAGGCCGCCATCGTTATTGGCGCGATGGTGGCGATGTCTACCCTGCTGCGCTTTGTGCAAGAGCGCCGCTCCAACCATGCGGTGCAAGCACTCAAAGAGCTGGTCGGCAACAAGGCCAGCGTTCTTCGCCCAGGCAGCGCAAAGTTAGCTGCAGACACCGCCATACCAGCCGCCGCGCTGGACATCCCGATTGCTCTGCTGGTACCAGGCGACGTTCTGCTGCTGTCAGCAGGCGACATGATTCCAGCCGACTGCCGGGTGCTGATAGCAAAGGATTTGTTCGTCAGCCAATCGGCCATGACCGGAGAATCGCTGCCAGTTGAAAAGTTTCCCGATGCGCACATGCCGGGCAATGCCGACAGTGACTCGCCATTGAGAATGTCCAATCTGCTGTTCATGGGTACCAATGTGGTGTCGGGTTCAGCGACCGCATTGGTATTAGCCACCGGCAACCACAGCTACTTTGGCACGCTGGCAACCCGGGTTACGGCAACCCAGCAGGAGCGCAACGCTTTTGAGGTGGGTGTCAACAACATCAGCTGGCTGCTGATTCGTTTTGCCCTGGTCATGGTGCCACTGGTACTGCTGATCAATGGCTTTACCAAGGGCAATTGGTACGAGGCGTTTTTGTTTGCCCTGTCGGTGGCGGTTGGCCTGACGCCAGAAATGCTGCCCATGATCGTCACGACCACTCTGGCTAAAGGTGCAGTGCAGCTGTCACGTCAAAAAGTGATTGTCAAACGGCTGGATGCAATCCAAAACTTTGGCGCCATGAACGTGCTGTGTACCGACAAAACCGGCACACTGACGCAAGACAAAATTGCGCTCGCCCGGCACACCGATGTGAGGGGCAAGGAGTCCGACGCGGTGCTTGAGTTCGCGTTTTTAAACAGTTACTACCAAACTGGCCTTAAAAACCTGCTCGACCACGCCGTGCTGGAGCGGGTAGATCTGCAAAAAACAATGCAATTGGCAGCAGACTATAAAAAAATTGACGAAGTTCCTTTTGACTTTTTGCGCCGCCGCATGTCGGTGGTGGTGTCTGAAAAGAATGATCATCACGAACTCATCTGCAAAGGCGCGGTGGAAGAAGTATTGGCCGCTTGCAGCCAGATACGTGACGGCGATCAGGTGCTACCTCTCGACGCTGGTCGGCTGGAGCAGGTGCTCAAGATCACCCGCGAATTCAACCAACGGGGCTTGCGCGTGGTGGCGGTGGCCGTCAAAGAAATACCGCTTAGCCAGACCGTGTATTCGGTTGCCGATGAGTCGGCATTGACGCTGATGGGCTACATCACCTTTCTCGATCCGCCAAAAGAGTCCACCCCGCCCGCACTCAAGGCGCTGGCGGCTAGCGGCATCACGGTCAAGGTGCTGACGGGCGATAACGAATTGGTCAGCGCCGAGGTATGCCGCCAGGTCGGCCTGACTGCCAGCGGCACGCTGTTGGGCGCGCAAATTGACACCATGAGCGACGCGGCGCTGGCCACAGCGGTTGAGGAGAACACCATTTTTGCCAAACTCTCGCCGCTGAACAAAGAGCGCATCGTGCGCCGCTTCAAATTAAACGGCCACGTGGTGGGCTTTATGGGCGATGGCATCAACGATGCGCCAGCGCTGCGCGCTGCCGACATTGGCATATCGTTCAACACCGCAGTAGACATTGCCAAGGAAGCCGCTGATATTATTTTGCTGGAGCGCAGTCTGATGGTGCTTGAGCAAGGCGTGATTGAAGGCCGTAAAACCTTTTGCAACATGCTCAAGTACATTCGCATGACCGCCAGTTCAAACTTCGGCAACGTCTTTTCGGTGCTAGTTGCCAGCGTATTGCTGCCCTTCCTGCCCATGTTGCCGTTGCAATTGTTGCTGCAAAACCTGCTGTATGACGTCTCTCAAATTGCCATTCCCTTTGATAACGTTGATGCAGAGCTGGTGGCCAAGCCACTGACATGGAACCCAGTCGATATCCGCCGGTTCATGCTGTTTTTTGGTCCCATCAGCTCGTTGTTTGACATCACCACGTTTGCCGTGATGTGGTTTGTCTTCAAGGCCAATTCAGTCGAACACGCTGGCTTGTTTCAGTCAGGCTGGTTTGTGGTGGGGCTGCTCACGCAAACACTGATCGTGCACATGATCCGCACGCCAAAAATCCCGTTTATCGAAAGTCGCGCTGCTTGGCCCCTGATGGGCATGACGCTGTTGGTCATGGGCGTTGGCATATTTTTGCCAATGGGGCCGCTGGCCAGCTACTTCAAACTCGAAGCGCTGCCGTTGGCGTACTTTGGCTGGTTGGCAGCTATTCTTTTGGCGTATGCGTTGCTGACCACCTGGATGAAGCACTACTACATCCGTCGCTTTGGCTGGCAATAACAGCCACTTTAGAACACCAACCTGGAGTTAACGATGGCTGACACTATCACGCAACCCATCAAACCCAAGCTAGAGTTTGATGTTGCAGCCAGCCGTCTGAGCGCTAAAACCAGCCAGGCTATTTGCAAGCGCGCCACCATTGCGCTAGACACCGACATGGCCGGCAACCCGGCTGCTTTTAACCCGGCAGAGCTGCTGCTGGCAGCGCTGTCGGCCTGCATGATCAAGGGCATTGAACGGGTGGTGCCGATATTGAAATTTGAGCTGCGCGGTGTGGAGGTGCGCGTACACGGCGTGCGGCAAGATGCGCCGCCGCGGCTGGAATACATTAGTTACGTGATTGAAGTCGACACCGATGAGCCTGATCACAGATTGGCGCTGCTGCATGAGAACGTTAAAAAATACGGGACTGTGTTCAACACTGTCGCGCCCGGTACGGATCTGTCTGGGCGGTTGGTACGAAAGTGAATCTCTGATGAATAGAAATGCTATATATTCAGGAGCTGCTCGCATAGATATTGATTGGGCTACAGCACTAAAACATGCTGGAAAATTGTTAAAACCAGTCGAATTGACGAGCTAAACCACCTTCGCACTCAAAGCATTCAGCGGAACTTTCAAATACCGAATTCCGTTAGCTTCAGGAGCAGGCATTTCACCGGCGCGCACATTCACTTGAATCGCAGGAATGATGAGCGTTGGCATTTCCAGCGTAGCGTCCCGCGCGGCGCGCATGGTCACAAACTGTTCTTCTGAAATGCCGTCACGCACATGAATGTTTTTTGCGCGCTGCTCGCCTACGGTGGTTTGCCACTGGGCTTGCCGTGACTCAGGCGGGTAGTCGTGGCAGACAAATATTTGGGTCTCCAACGGCAAAGCCAGAACTTTATGAATAGATCGGTACAGCGCATGCGCATTGCCGCCTGGAAAGTCGGCACGCGCCGTGCCCACGTCGGGCATGAACAACGTGTCCCCCACAAAAACCAAGTCTTCTATTTGATAAGCCATGTCGGCCGGTGTGTGGCCGGGCACCAGCATGGCCACCGCTTCGACATCGCCAATCTTGAAGACTTCCCCATCTTTAAACAAGTGGTCGAACTGCCTGCCGTCGGTTGCAAAATCTGCATCAAGGTTGAACACAGTCTTGAAGGTGGACTGCACCGCGCGAATATTTTCACCAATCGCAATGCGCCCGCTAACCTGCGCTTTGAGGTAATGCGCACCAGACAAATGGTCGGCGTGGGCATGGGTTTCAAGAATCCACTCAACCGTCAAGTCTTGCGCCTTGAGATAAGCCATCACCTCATCAGCAGACTTGGTGCTGGTGTGCCCGGACTTGAAGTCGTAGTCCAGAACCGAGTCGATGATGGCAGCGTGGCGGCTGACATTGCAGGACACCACGTAAGTCACCGTCCAGGTACCTGGGTCAAAGAATGCCTGGGTTTTTATGCGGCTATTCATGACGGATTGATCTTTTGATTTATTAAATTTATTGATTTATATTATATAACTTAATATACTGATGTCAATCGCAATTGTTTTGCTCAACCATTTTTATGCTGCTACTTCAACATCTATGAACTCAGCCCACCTTGTCCTCCACCCCGAGCTGCTGCGCAGCAGCGCAGCGCAGGCTGTTGGTGTTCTAAAAATATTGGCCAACGAAGACCGGTTGATGCTGCTGTGCCAACTCTCGCAAGGCGAGCACTGCGTGAGTGAGCTTGAGCAAGAGCTTGGCATAGCGCAGCCTACCCTTTCGCAACAATTGGGTGTGCTGCGCAATGAAGGCGTGGTGGCCACGCGCCGCCAAGGCAAAAACATTTACTACAGCGTGGCCGACGCGCGAACGCTTGAAATTTTGGTGCTGCTGCACCGCCTTTACTGCCCCGAAGGA
>JAYWFR010000061.1:0-31116 GCA_043778695.1 Polaromonas sp.
GCAAGAGCTGTTTGACGGCAGCTTGTACAGCAGCAACCCGAAACGCGCGGCTGAGCTAACGGCCAAAAACGCCAAGATGGATGACGAGTTGCTGGACGCGATGCAGCGCTGGGAAACCTTGTCGGCGTAAAACCTGACACCGACACGGCACGCTGCGCGGTAAGCTACGTCATGCTAAACATTCCGGCTTGTTCACATCGCCACGGCTGGGCCTTGTGTTTTTTTTTGGTGGTCGCTTATTGGCTAACGGGATGCGCTGCTTTGCCCACTGACGTCCAACGCCCAATCAGCACGGCCTTGGCTGATAACCAGGACACCCGTTTGGGCATGGAAGTAGCCGCTAGAGCACTTGCAGCCAGCACCCGAAATGACTCTGGTTTTGCCCTTGTCGGCAACGCAGAGTTGGCCTTTACCAGCCGCATGGCGCTGATCAAAGCGGCTGATAAAACACTGGACCTACAGTATTACGCCATTCACGCCGATGACACCACAGACAGGCTGTTTGAGGCGCTGCGCGAAGCTGCTGGGCGGGGTGTACGAGTGCGTATTTTGTTAGACGACTTCAACACCGCAGGCGAGAACGCCCAGATTTTGAAGTTTGCCTTCGAAAAAAATGTAGAAATGCGGCTGTTCAACCCGCTGCCCAGTAACCGGTCTTCAGCGTTATGGAGAATTATTAGCTCCTTGAGCGACGCTGCGCGTCTACAGCGGCGCATGCACAACAAAATTTTTGTAGCCGACAACGCCGTGGCCATTACGGGTGGTCGCAACTTGGGCGACACGTATTTTGGCCAGAGCGACGGGGTGAATTTTGTCGACATTGACGTGTTGGCTGCAGGGCGCATCGCGCGTGACCTGTCCCGCAGCTTTGACCAGTATTGGAACAACCCCCTGGCCTACCCGGTAGCGGCACTGATGAGTGTCAAGGACATTGAGGCGCTAACAGTCAAACCACGTACTCAGGCAGATCTATCGCCTGATGACATTTTGCGGCTGCCCCAGAGAACTTCCACTGCCGATTCAAATAGCGGTACCAACACCCCCAACAAAACCGCCGTCACCCGCATTGCGGTTGATCCTGCCGGACTGACCACCACAATTGCCGCCTTGCCTGACGACACCGATCTGAGACTGCTGAGCTGGACTTGGGCCGCGTCAACCATGCTGGTGGACCAAGCCTCGAAAATTGCCGACGACGCAGACGCGGTTGAAGAGTCCAACAACACTGCCGTCGATGGCCTGCTCAGCCTGATGAACCGTGCTAAAACCGACCTGTTGGTGGTGTCACCTTACTTTGTGCCCGGCTCAGACATGATGAAGCAGTTTGCCGACATCCGGCGGCGCGGCGTGCGGGTGCGGGTATTGACCAACTCATTGGCATCAAACGACGCCGTGGCCGCACATGCAGGTTACGCGCGTTACCGCGAAGCGCTGATTGCGATGGGTGTGGAAATGTATGAAATGCGCTCAGAACAGCGCGGTACAGTGGCCAGCTTTGGCAGCAGCTTGGGCAGCGGTTCCGGCGCGGGCGCTGGCTCTGCTGGCAGCTCGGTCGGCGCATCACGGGCCAGCCTGCACGCCAAGGCGGTGGTGGTTGACAACCGTTTGTTGGTGGTAGGCTCAATGAACCTGGATTTGCGCTCAAAACTGCAAAACAGCGAAGTGGCCATTGCCATTCGCAACCGGCGACTGGCCGCCGAGGCCAGCGCGCTGATTGAGCCAGGCTTGAACAAGGGTGCCTACCGGGTCGAATTGATCGGCGGCAAACTGGTCTGGCGCGCCCCAGCTGGCTCTGGCCTGCTTGACGCCACGAGCGAACCTGATGCCAGTCTGGGGCTGAAGCTGCTCGTTAAGTTAATTGGGCCGTTTGCGCCAGATGAAATGCTTTGAAGAATTAATGACAGGGCGGCAACCTAGCTCAGATAGATATTGAGGCTGTAGCCCAATCTTCATATGCGCTAGCAGCTATTTAATTCATAGCACTTTGTATTCATTACCGTTTTCAATCTAACTGCGTTGGTGGGGTCTCCGCACAAACCCTATTTACAGCGTGGCACGTGGTTTGCTAGATTGACGGTCTGAACCTGACTAAATGGTCAAGTTTTAAGTTTTGACATTGCCCCACGACAGGAGTCCTCGTGCAGACATTAACGAAACCCGACGTTCGCGCTGGCAGATTAAGTGCTGCCGATTACGCCAAGCGCTTTGCCGATGCCACGCCGCGATTCACCCAAGCCCAGGCGGTGCTGGAGGCCGAGCGTTGCCTGTACTGCTACGACGCGCCGTGCGCCACCGCCTGCCCCACCAGCATTGACGTGCCCTCGTTCATCAAACGCATTGCCGACGGCAATTTGCGCGGCTCGGCCACGACGATTTTGGACAGCAATCCGCTGGGCGGCATGTGCGCGCGGGTGTGCCCGACTGAGAACTTGTGCGAGGCGGTGTGCGTAAAAGTGGCGCAAGAAGGCAAGCCGGTGGCCATTGGCAAACTACAGCGGCACGCGGTCGATGCGTTGATGGAAAGCGCGCGGCCACAGATTTTTACACGCGCTGCGCCTACCGACAAAAAAATCGCCGTGGTTGGCGCTGGGCCTGCTGGGCTGGCCTGCGCGTACAGCCTGGCGCGGCTGGGGCACACCGTAGAGATTTTTGACGCCAACCCTAAAGCGGGCGGCTTGAACGAATACGGTTTGGCCAGCTACAAAACGCCCAATGACTTTGCCCAGCGTGAGATTGCCTGGCTGCTCGGCATTGGCGGTATCACCATCCAAAGCGGCTATAAATTAGAAACCGCAGCACAAATGCAGGCGCTGCAAAAAGACCATGACGCACTGTTTCTAGGCATGGGGCTGGCCACCACGCACCAGCTTGGCGTGCCGGGTGAGGATTTGGCGGGCGTGCAAGATGCGGTTGAATTTATCGCCACGCTGCGGCAAACCGCTGACTTGGCCACCCTGCCCGTTGGCCGCCGCGTGGTGGTGATTGGCGGAGGCATGACGGCTGTGGATGCGTCGGTGCAGTCCGCACTGCTAGGTGCTGAAAACGTGCACATGGTGTACCGCCGTGGGCCGGAGACCATGTCTTCATCGAGCGTCGAGCAGGAGTGGGCGCAAACCAACGGTGTGACGATTCACCACTATTTGGCGCCGGTTGAAATCATCGCGGCCAGCGGAAAACCCGATCATGTGAGTGCTGTGAAGTTTGCCAGGCAGGAGATGGTCAACGGCAAATTACAGGCAACGGGCGAATTCGAAGTGATCGAAGCCGACATGGTTTTAAAAGCGATTGGCCAAACGCTGGGTAACCCGCTGCTAGCTCAGGCCGGATTCAAACTGGACGGTGGCCGCATCGCTACAGACGCCGAAGGCCAGACCAACTTGCCCGGCGTGTGGGCTGGCGGCGACTGCCGTGCAGGCGGGCTTGATTTGACAGTAGAGGCGGTGGAGCACGGCAAGCAGTCGGCCAAAGCTATTCATTCAGCGCTCACCAAAAAATAAGGACAAACAACATGGCCGATTTAAGCGTCAACTTTGCAGGCATCAAAAGCCCCAACCCTTTTTGGCTGGCATCTGCCCCGCCGACTGACAAAGCCTACAACGTCAACCGGGCGTTTGAAGCCGGTTGGGGCGGCGTGGTGTGGAAGACATTGGGCGAAGCGGGCCCGCCCATCGTCAACGTCAACGGCCCGCGTTACGGCGCACTGCTAACGCCCGACCGCCGCCTGATGGGGTTCAACAACATTGAGCTGATCACCGACCGCGACCTAGAAATCAACCTGCGTGAAATCCGCGAAGTCAAACGCGAATGGGCAGACCGCACGATGGTTGTGTCGCTGATGGTGCCGTGTGAAGAAGCCTCATGGAAAGCGATCTTGATGCGGGTTGAAGACACAGGCGCGGATGGAATAGAACTTAATTTCGGCTGCCCGCACGGTATGAGCGAGCGCGGCATGGGCGCAGCCGTTGGCCAGGTGCCTGAATACATCCAGATGGTTACCGCGTGGTGCAAGCACTACTCAAAACTGCCCGTCATCGTCAAGCTGACGCCGAACATCACCGACATACGCCAGCCCGCCCGGGCGGCCAAAAATGGCGGGGCCGATGCGGTATCGCTCATCAACACCATCAACTCCATCATGGGTGTTGACCCGGCCACCCTCACCATGAGCCCGGCGGTGGGCAACAAGGGCTCTCACGGCGGCTACTGCGGCCCAGCCGTCAAGCCGATTGCGCTGAACATGGTGGCCGAAATTGCGCGTGACCCGTTGACTGCTGGCATGCCGATTTCAGGCATTGGCGGTATATCTACTTGGCGTGACGCTCTCGATTACATAGCGCTTGGCTCCGGCACGGTGCAGGTGTGTACGGCTGCCATGGTGTATGGCTTCAAAATTGTGCAGGAAATGAAAGACGGCTTGTCCAATTACATGGACGAGATGGGATTCAAGTCAGTTAGCGAGATTGTCGGCAGAGCCGTGCCAACTGTGTCTGACTGGCGCTACCTGAACTTCAATCAAGTTTCAAAAGCCGTCATCAACCAGGACGCCTGCATCAGCTGCGGGCGCTGCCACATTGCATGTGAAGACACATCGCACCAAGCAATTACCAACCTGGTCGATGGCGCACGCAAATTTGAAGTGATTGAAGCGGAATGCGTGGGCTGCAACCTGTGCGTAACCGTTTGTCCCGTGCCAGAATGCATCACGATGCGTACCGTTGAAATTGGGGACATCGATTTGCGGACGAATAAAAAAGTCGAGGCTGGCCACGCCGATTGGACAACGCATCCGAACAATCCGATGCGGGTGGTTGATTCGGCAGATGTTGAAGCTTGATGATTAAACTTTTTAAGGACTGATCATGACAACACTTTTAATTCGCGGTGGCACTGTCGTCAACGCAGACCGCGCATCTATTGCCGATGTGCTGTGCATCGACGGCAAGATCACCGCCGTTGGCCCTGACCTGCAAGCCCCGACTTCTGCAACCATTGTTGACGCAAGCGGCCAGTACGTCATGCCCGGCGGCATTGACCCGCACACCCATATGCAGCTGCCGTTCATGGGCACAGTAACGATGGACGACTTTTACAGCGGCACGGCAGCAGGCCTGGCGGGCGGCACCACGATGATCATTGACTTTGTGATTCCCGACCCGATGGAAAACATTTACAGCGCATTTAAAAAATGGCGCGGCTGGGCTGAAAAATCTGCGGCTGACTACAGCTTTCACGTCGCCATTACCTGGTGGGACGACTCCGTGCACAAAGACATGGCCACGCTGGTTGAACAAGAAGGCGTCAACAGCTTCAAGCATTTCATGGCGTACAAAAACGCGATCATGTGCAACGACGAAACGCTGGTCAACAGCTTCAAACGCTCACTTGAATTGGGCGCTATACCCACCGTACACGCAGAAAACGGCGAGCTGGTTTACTTGATGCAAAACGAGATCAAGGCGCGGGGCATCATGGGGCCAGAGGGCCACCCGCTGTCACGCCCGCCGCGGGTAGAGTCTGAAGCCGCCAACCGGGCTATTGCCATCGCCGATGTGCTGGGCGTGCCGGTGTATGTGGTGCATGTGTCGTCAACCGAAACTGCTGAGGTGATTGCGCTGGCTCGCGCGCGCGGCCAACGCGTGTACGGCGAGGTGCTGGCCGGGCATTTGCTGGTGGATGAAAGCGTGTACACCAACCCTGACTTTGCAAGTGCAGCAGGCCACGTGATGAGCCCACCGTTTCGCAACAAAACCAATCAGGAATCGCTTTGGCGCGGCCTGCAGTCGGGCAACCTGCACACCACGGCGACGGACCACTGCACGTTTTGCGCAGAGCAAAAAGCAGCGGGCAAGGACGACTTTTCGAAAATCCCCAACGGCTGCGGCGGCATTGAAGAACGCCTTGCGGTGATATGGGATGCAGGCGTGAACACCGGGCGTTTGACGCCGAGCGAGTTTGTGGCCATCACGTCAACCAATACCGCCAAGCTGTTCAATATTTACCCGCAAAAGGGCAGCATCTCGGTCGGAGCAGACGCAGACATCGTGGTGTGGGATCCGGAAGGCACCAAAACCATTTCAGTCAAAACCCAGCACAGCAAAGGCGACTTCAATATTTTTGAAGGTCGCACTGTGCGTGGCATACCGAGCCACACCATCAGCCGGGGCGAGCTGGTGTTTGTCAAAGGCGAGCTGCGTGTCAAGGCAGGAGCGGGTCGGTACATCAAGCGGCCTGCGTTTGGGCCAGACTTTGCGGCGGGCAAGCAACGGGCAGTTGCCAATGCGCCGCAAGCCATTGAACGCAAAAAAGGCAGTCCTGCGAAAGCTGAAGCGCCTGCAACACCCGCCGCGCGCACCCTGGAAAAAGTTTAGTTGTTTACTTTGCCTGATTGAAGGAACTCACTATGAACGCCGTTCTAGACAGACCAAATATCGACACCCTGCGCATCAATGGCGACCGGCTGTACGCCTCACTGATGGAACTCGCCAAAATTGGCGCCACCCCAAAAGGCGGCGTGTGCCGACTGACGCTGACCGACCTCGACAAGCAGGGCCGCGACCTCGTCATCAAGTGGGCCAAAGAAGCGGGATTGAGTATCACCATCGACAAAATCGGCAACGGCTTCATGCGCCGCGCAGGCCGCAACAATGCGCTACCGCCCATCGTCACTGGCAGCCACATCGACACGCAGCCGACTGGCGGCAAGTTTGACGGCAACTACGGCGTGCTGGCAGGCATTGAAGTGGTGCGCACGCTGAATGACAACAACATTGAAACCGAAGCGCCGATTGAAGTGTCGTTCTGGACGAATGAAGAAGGCTCGCGCTTTGTACCGGTGATGATGGGCTCTGGCGTGTTTGCCAAAGCTTTCACGCTGGAGCACGCCTACGCCGCCAAAGACACCGAGGGCAAAACCGTCGGCGACGAGCTGGCGCGCATTGGCTACATCGGCGTGCAGGAACCCGGCGACCACCCAATTGGTGCGTTTTTTGAAACGCACATCGAGCAAGGCCCGGTGCTGGAAGACCACAACATCACCATCGGCGTGGTGCAGGGCGTGCTGGGCATTCGCTGGTTTGACTGCACCGTGACCGGCATGGAAGCCCACGCAGGCCCGACCCCGATGGCGCTGCGCAAAGACGCGCTGCAGGTGGCCACCTACATCATGCAAGAGACAGTGGCTGCCGCGCTGCGCCACGCCCCGCACGGGCGCGGCACGGTGGGCATGGTGCACATTCACCCGAACAGCCGCAACGTGATTCCTGGCGAGGTGAAGTTTTCTATCGACTTGCGCAATTCCACCGACGCGCTGGTCGACCAGATGGCCAATGAAGTTAAAGCCTTTGCCGCCAAGCTGAGTCAACAAACCGGCATGGCAATCAAGATTGAACTTGTGTCCAGCTATTCAGCCATCGGCTTTCACAAGGACTGCATTGACGCGGTAGCCCGCGCCACCAACAAGCTGGGCTACAGCAACATGCCGGTTGTGTCAGGCGCAGGCCATGACGCGGTGTACATGGCGAAGCTGGCACCTGCAGGCATGATTTTTATTCCCTGCAAAGACGGCATCAGCCACAACGAAATCGAAGACGCGACGCTGGAGCACCTGGAAGCGGGCTGCAACGTGTTGCTGCACGCCATGCTGGAGCGTGCTGGCAACTAATTTGCGTGCTTTTTAAGGCTGTTTTAGTGCCCTGGCGCAATAAATACGGGCGCTATCAGCTATGTTATTCATAGCATTTAAGCACCGTATCCGTTAACAACACTGAATTGGATTTGGGCAGAAGGCGAAAGGCGCTGCAACTTGATCATTTTGACCATATCGGTCATAGTGACCAAAAGGAGCGCATCAAGATCACAGAAACCTCCGCGGTCAGCTTCCGCCAAAACTTGGGAGACATGCTCAACCAGGTGCATTACCGCAAAGACAGCATCGTCATCAACAAAGATGGCAAATCCATTGCAGCCTTGGTGGATGCGCGGCTTTTTGAACGCATCCGCCACATGCAGGCGCGGTTTGATTCGCTTTCTCAGCGCTTGGCGCAGGGTTTTGCGGTCACGCTGCAAGACGCATGCATAGCTGAAATCGACGCCGCCGTGCAGGCTGAACGCCCTCGCGCCAGTAAAAGCAAACTCACCAGCAAGCCTACAAGCAAACCCGCAACCAAAGTCAAGTAATCCTGCGCTCATGACAATTCATTCTGTTTTGGACACCAACGTGCTGCTCAGCGCCTTGGCCTACCCAGCCAGGCTACCGGGCTCAATCGTTTCAACCTAGCGAGCTGGCTCGCTGCAAGTCAGCCTAAGCCATTACATTTTGGACGAGCTGCGCCGGTTGCTCCCCAAATTGCGTTCGCGCCACGGTTTGTCTGACGATGGCATTGCAGATTTGGTGGACTGCCTTGCTTTTTAGGCCGACTTTGTGGAGCCTGCCGCCCATTGGGGTGCGCAGCTTACTGATCCGTTCGATCAAGCTATTTTTGGCAAGCTCATGGCTGCGAAAGCAGACTACCTCGTCACCGGCGACAAGGCCTTGCTGGCTTTGGCTGATAAGTATCCGGTGCTTGCGGCAGCAAATTTTTGGCAGATGCATGGGGCTGCTTGAGCATGAGCTTGGTGGTTACAACCGGCGAGAAAAGAAGTGTTGCTTTGAAAAGACGATAACGACAAGCCCGTTCCTCACGGCTACCTTCATTGTTCAATTTGTGATAGAGATAGACTCAATCGTCTAGCAACGCGATGTCCAACGCGACATCCGGCGACTGTTATTAAATCTATTGAAGACTGCACCCTCATGCTGACCCTGTCACCTCGCGCTCACTTCTACATTGCTGCATCGCTTTTGACCGCTGCATTCACGCCATTTGGAATGTCGATACTCGACGAAAAGCAATTAACTAGTGCAGACAAATTGGCAAATTACAGAGAAAGTACGGCGCAGATCACACGAGCAACAGAGGTACGGACCAAAAGTGGCACCAACATTCACATCACGTACGAATTTCAGGCCAATGCTGGTGAAATCTACGGAGGTAGCGGCACGCTCTCCCCAAGTGAATGGCGAGACAAACCAAAAGGACAGCCAATCCGCGTGTACTTTGACCCGTCTGCTCCGGCTAAAAACACACTTGCGCGGAGCGTGGATGACTTCGCAGGTGAACGTCCGCTCGCTTTACGACTTTCCGTTGCAGTACTAATTGCAGCCCCGCTGGCCGCAATTCTTGCAGCCTTTTGGACGTGGGCGGTAAGCCGCCGCCGTGCGGGCAAAAAAAACACACCGTTTAGATGAGGCAAACTGAATAGCGATGAGAATCAAGTCTTTTATTGATATGTTGGCCCGCAATAGATCAGGGTGAGACGGAGATCTTCAGACTCCATTCTTGACAACCGTTTGCCTCATTTCTCGGACCTGGAAAGCGTGTAACCCATCCAGAGGCCGAGTTTTGACCCGCTTCAACCTCTTTCCAGCCCTTACGCCGCCTTGGATTGATACCGGGTTAGTTTGCGTCCCTAGGATAACTATAAAGTTTGTTATGAAAGAGTTCATTCGATTTGTACCATTCGGATTTGTAGCAACTTTAACGGGTCTGGCTGTAACTTATTGGCTAAATCAGACACGGTGTCCAAACCTGACTGTGAAATTTCTTTGGGATTTAATACCCGTAGCAGCACACGTAGCTATGTTTCCTGCGTCCTTGGCACTATTCGCACCAGTTCTAAAGTCCCACAACGAAAGCATCTACTCGCTTTATGGCGTGATCATGTGGGGTGCAGTTGCTCATGGGGCTTTTCTAGGGCCCCTTGTTTTGATGACCTTTCCCGCTGAGCGTTTCTTTCAACTAGGCGGTACTTGTCAAGACTATGGCGAAAATTACATCACTAGCGTGGTCGGCCCTTTTGCATTGAGTCAGTCACTCGTTTGGCTGGTTACATTGGCCGTCTTTGCTTGGTTTACGACACCGGAAAACTAAAGTCTTGAGGATCAGGTTTTTCCATTGATGTATCGACCCGCTTTAGATCAGCAAAAGGGCGCGTTTTGCAATGCCAAAGTTTGACGGACAGGCACTTTGCTTTTTAAGTACAAAAACGCTCTGCTCCAATAGACACGGGTGCAAGCAACTCTTAAATTCATAGCAATACACGCTGGAATTTTGCACACCCTAAGCGAATCAACTCACAGCGTAATCTGTAGCGGACGCCCCATGCGCGCTACCATGTCAATCAGCGAGTCCACGGTTAGGTTACTGTTCTTGTCCGTGATCACTTCTGACATGGTAGGGCGGGATACGCTTAGCCGGCTGGCCGGTTTGGCTGGGGTAGGGTTGATATCGGGGCAGATCTATCAGCACGCTGGTGCTACTTTGCTGTAATATGTATTACATTGATTTCAAATCAAAGCGAACAACCCATGACAGCATCAACTGCCCCCATGTCTTTGCGTATTGACGTTGCCGCTCGAGAACGGCTACAAAAGCTGGCCGAACGGCACAAGCGCAGCGCGCATGCGCTCGCGACCGAAGCGGTCTACGACATGATTGACAAGAAAGAGCGGGAACACGCCTGGTTTGAAAGCTGTGACGCGGCGCTAAAGCATTTTGACGAGACAGGACTTCATGCCACGCACGCTGAAGTCACGGCATGGATGGACTCATGGGGGACGGCTAAAGAATTGCCTGCTCCGGTATGTCATCCGTAAACTATTCTGCGCAAGCCATAGCCGACCTCAAACGCATTCATGACTTCCTGCTAACTCAAGACGCAGACGTGGCTAGGCGGGCAGTTTCGGTGATCCGGGCCGCGTTGGAGAAAGTGGCTTTCATGCCTGAACGCTTTCGGCCAGTAGAAGGCAAGATTTACCACCGAGAAGCAATTATTGATTTTGGTAACAGCGGCTACGTCGCCCGATTTCGACACCTGCCGAGCGGCGACATCACCGTAGCCCGAATCAAGCATCAAAAAGAAGACGACTTTCAATGAGCCCGCATTCGAAATTTAGAAATGCTTGATCTGCTGATCACCAACGCAAGCTTGCCTGATGGACGTATCGGCATGTCCGTCGCGGTGCAAGACGGAAAAATCATTGAAGTCAAACAGGGCCTAACTGAGCAGGCAAACGACACGCTGGACGCAGGCGGCATGCTGCTTAGCCTCCCGTTTGTTGATGCGCACTTTCACATGGACGCCACACTCAGCTACGGCTTGCCGCGCGTCAACGCTTCGGGCACGTTGCTTGAAGGCATTGCGCTTTGGGGCGAGCTGAAACCGCTGCTGACTTATGACGCGCTGGTTGACCGCGCGATGGGTTACTGCGACTGGGCTATTGCCAACGGATTGCTGGCGATTCGTACGCATGTGGATGTGTGTGACCCGAGTTTGCTTGCGGTTGATGCGCTGCTGGATGTGAAAAAACGTGTTGCGCCGTACATCGATTTGCAACTGGTCGCCTTTCCGCAGGACGGCGTGCTGCGCGGCCTGCAGGGGGCAGACCAACACATGGCTAACCTCAAGCGTGCGCTGGACAAAGGCGTAGACGTAGTCGGTGGCATTCCACACTTTGAGCGAACGTATGGCGACGGCACGTTAAGCGTCAAGCTGCTGTGCGAGTTGGCGGCAGAGCGCGGTTTGCTGGTCGACATGCACTGCGACGAGTCAGACGACCCACTGTCGCGCCATGTTGAAACGCTGGCGTTTGAGACACAGCGGCTGGGCTTGCAACGCCGCGTGACAGGCTCGCACCTCACATCCATGCACAGCATGGACAACTATTACGTTAGCAAACTGTTGCCGCTGATGGCCGAGGCACAAGTGCATGTGGTGGCCAATCCGCTGATCAACATCACGCTGCAAGGCCGGCACGACGCGTACCCGAAGCGGCGCGGCATGACGCGGGTGCCTGAGCTGCTGGCACAAGGCGTGAACGTAGCTTTCGGACAAGACTGTGCGATGGACCCGTGGTACAGCCTGGGCAGCGGCGACATGCTCGAAGTCGCGCATATGGGTTTGCATGTAGGGCAAATGACGAGTCAGGCTGCCATGCGCCAGTGCTTTGAGATGGTGACGGCCAATGCCGCCAAGGTCATGCAGCTTGACGGCTACGGGTTGGAAGTTGGTTGCAACGCAGACTTTGTGCTGCTGCAGGCGCGAGATGTGATTGAGGCGATTCGGCTGCGGGCAACCCGGCTTAAGGTTTTTAGACGCGGCAAATTATTGGCTGAGTGTGCGCCTGCGACGAGCCAGTTGCATGTAGCCGGGCGGCCTTTGCAGACGTCGTGGATGGTTTGAGACTTGAGATCATGTGCAAGCGGGTTACTCCCTCCCTGCCCGGGGCTGCGGCCTGCGGCTCCGAGTCCGCCCGTGCTGACTTGGACAGGCTAAAGGGCTGTCGCCTCTGGCGACCAGCATGTGAGGTGGGATGGGGGCAGGCACATTAACAAATCCGTTTCTGCGCTTGCCCCCTCCCCTGCCCTCCCCCGGAAGGGGAGGGAGTTATAAACCACACCCCCGCAAAATCAGCGACACCACATGTTCGGTTGCCTCTGAATGGTCCTTATCGCTTAACTTTTTGCGCCCCAGCACCGCACTCACCTGCACATCAAAATCAGCATAGGTTTGCGTTGCGGCCCAAATGGTGAAAAACAGGTGCGCGCCGTTGACGTCAGCCATGCGGCCAGCGTCAACCCAACCTTGAATCACCGCAGCCTTGCTAACTACCAACTCGCGCAAATCGGTTTGAAGTAGCGCTTTGACCACCGGCGCACCATGCAGCAATTCGTTGGCAAACACTTTGGAGCCGTCTGGGCGCAGTCTGGCAAGTGCCATCTTGGCGCGAATGTATTGCTCAATGGCTGCGCTAGGCTCAGCGCTTGCGGTGATGCATGCGGTCGGCTCCAGCCAATCGTGCAGGATATGCGCCAGTACAGCGCGGTACAGCACCTCCTTGCTGCCGAAGTAATAGTGCAAGTTGGCTTTGGGCAAGCTGCCTGCCTCAGCAATCGCGGCCATGGTGGCACCGCCAAATCCGGCGCGTGCAAAGACTTTTTCAGCAGCTTGCAAGATGACCAGCTCGTTGGCTTGCCGTATCTGGCCTTTTGTTATGTCGGGAACTTGTGATGTAGCCATTTAGGAAATTGTAGAGCGGATTGCGGCTTTGCTCCTTCCCCTTTCGGGGGAAGGTTGGGGTGGGGGCACGCGCGGTGTTTGCGATATCTCTGCACTTGCCCCCACCCCGCCCTCCCCCGGGAGGGGAGGGAGAAAAAGCAAATTACTTCTGCGCAGCATCCCAAACAGCATGCGTCCAGGCTGCTTTGCCCGGGTCTTTCTTGATGACTGGGGCGCTGCCGCCGGCCATCAATACTTTGACAGTGCGATCAAACGCTGCGGGTTCCAGATAGCCCATTTTTGCCGTGTTGGCGTTGCCGATAAGCTTGGCAATGTTTTCCATCTGGCGGGTTTGCACTTTCAGGTCAGCGCTGCCAGACTTGTCGGCAGCCACTACTATTTTTGCCGCTTCAGCCGGGTTTTTAACGGCTTCGTTCCAGCCTTTAAGTGTGGCTTTTACAAACTTGCCCATGCGCGCCACAAAGGCCGGGTCTTTCAAGTTAGCTTCCATCACGTATAAGCCGTCTTCAAGAGACGCAACGCCCTGCTCTTCGTAAAAGAAAGTGACCAAATCGCTTTCCTTGACGCCCGCATCAATGATTTGCCAGTACTCGTTATAAATCATGGTCGAGATGCATGCGGCCTGGTTTTGCAGCAATGGGTCGACATTAAAGCCCTGCTTCAGAATCTTCACGTCTTTGGTGGTGTCCAGGCCCAGCTTGGCCATGTAGCTCATGAAAGGGTATTCATTGCCGCCGTACCACACGCCCAGAGTTTTGCCTTTGAGGTCTTTAGAACCCGTCACGCCGCTGGACTTTTTGCAGGTCAGCATCAAGCCGGACTTGTTGAAGACTTGAGCCACATTGACCAGCGCCGAGCCTGCTTCCCGCGCGGCCAGGGCATCGGGCATCCAGTTCACGGCGATGTCGGCTTGCTTGCCCACCAACGCTTGCACTGGTGAAATGTCAGGGCCTCCCGGGCGGATGGTGACGTCGAGACCGGCGTCTTTGTAGTAGCCCTTGGCGGCAGCGACGTAGTAGCCCGCAAACTGGCTTTGCGCCACCCACTTCAATTGCACCGTGACTTTTTCTTGTGCACTGGCTGCTATGGCACTAAGGCCAATGGCGCCTGCCAACAAGGTTTTGCCTAATTTTGGGAAACGAATCATCAGTAACTCCTTAAAGATTAAAAATCGAACACAACACAACACAACATTGAACAACACACTACAACACACTAAAACTCACTGAAAAACTGCCGAAAACCAACCGACAGCATCACTTTCCACGAACAGAAGGATGCCAAAACGCCGCCTTGCGCTCCAACTGCACAAGCAAGGCATAGGCCAGCGACCCCGTGGCAGCGGCCACCACAATCGAGCCCCACACCAGCGGCATGTTCATCTTGCCCGCCTCGGTTGATATGCGAAAGCCTATGCCCTGCGTGGGCGAGCCAAAATACTCTGCCACGATGGCACCAATCAAAGCCAGCGTGGCGTTAACCTTTAGCGCGCCAAACATAAAGGGCAAAGCTGCAGGCAACCTGAGCGCCAGCAAAGTTTGCCAGTAATTGGCGGCGTAACTATGCATCAGTTCAAGCTCCAGTTTGCCAGCAGCTTTCAGCCCGGCAAGGGTAGAAACCAGCATGGGGAAAAACGTCATCAGCACCACCACGGCCGCTTTGCTGGGCCATTCAAAACCAAACCACATGACTGCGATCGGCGCAACGCCAACCAGCGGAATGGCACTGGTCAGCGATGCAATGGGCAATAAGCCGCGCTGCAAAAAAGGCAGGCGGTCAATCGCTACTGCCACGGCAAAGCCCAAGCTGCAACCCAATGCCCAGCCAATCAACACCGACTTGACAACAGTTTGAATAAAGTCGCCCCACAGTTTGGCTGTGTTGTCTGCCAGCGACTGGGCAATGAGCGATGGCGCTGGCAAGATAACGCGCGGAACGCCAAATGCCATTACTAGCACCTGCCAAAAGTACACCAGCCACAACCCGAAAAGTGCTGCGGTTAGCAAGCCAACAAATCGTTCACCGTAGCGTTGCCCGTCTAGTGCAGCGACTTGCTGCACACTGAACATAGCGGCTATTGCCAGCAGTGCGCAGGCTGGCCAGAAAGTTAAGCTGACGTTAATTTCAGAGTCGCTCACGGTGGGTAAAAATTGCAGCAGCCCGAACGCGCAAACAGCACAAACCAATAAGATGATGATCGTTTTTTTCACAACCCGCCCCTTGACCGCAGCACCATGCGCTCGACCAGAGCCACAACGGCTGTCAGCACCAGCCCGAGTAGCGCCGACATGACCAATGCTGACCAGATTTGCACCGTGTTGCCGTAGTAAGAACCCGTCAGCAACCGCGCGCCCAGCCCCGCCTCAGCACCCGTTGGCAGTTCGGCCACCATGGCGCCCACCAGCCCGGCCGCTACGCCTACGCGCAACGCCGGAAACAAAAACGGCAATGCAGCAGGCAAGCGCAAAAACCACAACGCTTGCCATTTGCTGGCAGCGTAGGTGTGCATCATTTCAGTTTCAATCACCTGCGGCGAACGAAGGCCCTGCACCATCGCCACCGTGACCGGGAAAAAGCATAAGTACATGGCAATCGCGGCCTTGGGCGCAAGTCCTGAAAAGCCAAGACTGCCCAAAATAATCAGCACAATCGGCGCAATCGCCAGTACCGGCACGGTTTGCGACGCCACAATCCACGGCAGCAGCGCGCGGTCAAGCGTGCGCGAATGAACGATCAGCACCGACAACACCAAACCCAGCGCCGTGCCCATGACAAAACCCGCCAGCGTTGACTGTGCGGTGATGTAAGCGTGAAAGAGCAAGTTGCGCGGTGATGACAGTGGCCAGTCGAACAAGCTAGACCATAAATCAAGCGCCACCTGATGCGGTGCAGGCAGCAGTGGCCGCTGCATCTGCATGGTGGCTTTAAAAAGATCAACCGCCGTCCATGCGCCCGCAGGTTCGAATCGATTCATCACCCGCTCAATCGCGCCTGGTGCATTCATGCCCCACGCGCCAGCGTACCAAGCCGTCATCACAAACAACAGAACCACCGCAATCGGCAGGCCATTAAAGACTAACCGCTGCGGCAGCGATGAACGCATTGCGTCTTCAGCCATGGTGCCCATCCGCCAACGCCTCACGCACCGCATGCGCAAGTGCGACAAACTCAGGCGTGTCTTTCAAGCCCTGATGCCGCTCATCGGGCAGCGTCGATTCAATCACCTTGACGATTCGCCCGGGACGCGGCGACATCACTACGATACGGGTGGATAAATACACCGCCTCCGCAATTGAGTGGGTTACAAACACCACGGTGCGGCGTTCTTTTTGCCAAAGTTGTTGCAGTTGTTCGTTCAGCCGGTCACGGGTGATTTCATCCAGCGCGCCAAAGGGTTCGTCCATCATCAAAATACGCGGCTCAAACGACAACGCCCGCGCAATTGACACCCGTTGCTGCATGCCGCCGGACAGTTGCCACGGGTACTTGCCTTCAAAACCACCAAGACCCACCCGCGCCAAATAGTCCATTGCAATGGCGCGCGCTTCAGGCTTGGCCTTGCCCTGAATTTGTAGCGGCAACGTGACGTTAGCCAGCACATTGCGCCAAGGGAACAACGCAGGCGCTTGAAACACATAGCCATAAGCCCGCGCCAAGCGTGCATCATGCGGGCTCATGCCATTGACCAGCACCGCGCCAGCGCTGATTTTTTCAAGGTCAGCTATCACCCGCACCAACGTGGTTTTACCGCAGCCCGACGGGCCAATCAGCGACACAAACTCGCCCTCTTTGATGGTCAAGTCAATGCCGCTTAAGGCGTGCACTGGCGTGTCAGCAGTTTGGTACACCACGCTGGCGTTCTGTACCTCGACGGCAGATAACGATTGCTGGAGGGACGAGGGGCTCAAAATCGATTCCAAAATGAATGAAGCACAAAGCAGTTGATGGTTTGATTAAACCCCAAAGCTAACCAATCGGTCAGTTTTTTTAGACGATGCACAAACGCTTTTTTGGCGCTTTCGCCACATTCAGGGGCGTGAGGCGTGGATGGTCAATGGCTCGCTGATTGAGCGGTTTTGCCTACCACTGAGCCGGCTCGCTGATTGAACGGTTTGCCAGGTCTAAAACCGTGACCGACGAGCAGTTTGCGCAAGCCATTGCTTACCGCGAGCGGTTCAAAAAGCACCTGACTGGCTTGCCGGGCGATGACGGCGTGCTGGTGCAGGCCAGTGTGCCCGACATTGCGCCATTGACGACCGACGGCGACGACAAAATGGAAAGCTTGCGCAATTGCTCTTTGCAAATGCTGTCAAGGTCGGGTTTGAGCGGCTTTGCGCAACTATCGATGCCGCTGGGCAATCACTGCACCGCTGGGCTTGTCGCTGCTGGGGCCAGCGGGCAGTGATGCAAGTTTGGTGTTACTGGCGCAGCGCGTAGTTAATATTCAACCGACTTTAAGCCTGTAGCCCACGTAAAGTGTGCGCTAACAGCTATTAAATTAATAGCTGCCTAGCGACCAAATACTTAAGCAGCCTTCTTGTTGTACGCGCTGCACCAGGCCTTGCCCAGCACCTGCTTGCCTGGGTACAACGGGCAGCCGCCTTGCTCGGCCGCACCGCCTTGGTACAGCGCACAGTTGCTGCACAGCTGGCCGTCAGCGTATTTGGGAAACTTGGTTTTGTCAGCTTTGGCTGCAACTGCAACATAGCCGAGTGCCGCAGCCTGTGGGTCTTTTTCATCAACCAGTGCACCTGCAGCCACAGGGGCTGCTGCCGCTGGAGCGGCCGGAGCAGGTTCGGCCGCAGCGGCTGTTGGCGCTGGTGCTGGTGCTGGTGCGGGGGCTGGTGCGGGGGCTGGTGCAGCAGCCGGTGCCGCGACTTCAACCGGTTTTTTGTCTCCGCAGGCGGCCAGCAAGGCGGCAGCGCCAGCGGTACCGATCAACGGCAGAGCAGGAATACTTTGGATGAGTTGGCGGCGTGTGTTCATGATGGTGTCCTTTGGCGAATGGCTAGTTGGAAAGGTTGATGAATGCTGCACGTGCATACTAACGCGCATCGAAAAAACCAGCGGAGTAGTCCACCTTTTTACTGGGTCTGAAAGCCGCTGGCCTTGATGATTTTGCTCCAGGTTTGCGCATAAGCTTGCTCACGGCTGGCCAGCTGTGCTGGCGGCATGTAGCCCACAGTCAGCCCCATGGCGGTGAGCTTGTCACGCACATCGGGCATGACCACCACTTTTGACACCGCCTCGGCCAGTCGGTCAATCACTGCCTTGGGCGTACCGGCCGGGGCAAAAATGCCATAGTACGGCACGTCTTCAAAACCCGCCAGCCCCAGCTCAGCAAAGGTCGGCACGTCAGGCAGGGCGGCTTGGCGGGCGCTGCCCAGAACGGCTACCACCCGCACCTTGCCGGCCTTGTGGTTTTCAATAAAGTCCGGAATAGACGCCACACCAGCGCCAATTTGGTTGCCCAACATGTCAGCCATCATGGGTGCGCTGCCCCGGTAGGGTGCAGCCTGCAGATCCAGCTTGTATTTTTCACCAATCAACTTGACCAGAAATTCTGGCACCGATGCAGGTGCGGGCACGCCCACATTGCCTTTGTTGCCTTGACTTTTCACCCACGCCACGTACTCATTGACCGACTTGGCAGGCGTGCCGCCAGACACGGCCAGCGCGTTAACGAAGGTGGCAAAACCAGCCACGGGTGTGAAGTCTTTGGCAGGGTCAAAGCCTGGGTTTTTAACCACCAACGGCAAGATGGACACCGTATGGTCATGCGTTAAAAACAGCACCGAGCCATCCGGCGGCGCAGCTTTTAAAGCCTGTGCCGCCAGTTGCCCGCCAGCACCAGCTTTGTTGTCCACCACCACCGACGTGGCGAGCTGCCCAGCGAGCTTTTCAGCAAGGATGCGCGCAATCGCATCGGTGCCGCCACCCGCCGGGAAACCGACCATCAGCTTGATGGTGCTGGGCTGGGCTTGCGCAAGACTCTGGGTAAAAAGAAATGTAATTGCTACAGCTGTAAACCAGAATCGGCGAAAGATAGTTAATGCTTTTGGCGAATCAGTTAAATAGCAAGACAGCATGATGAACCTTGATGGATTGGTGAAAACAAAGGAAAAGCAAAACGAGCAACCGAAAAAAATTGCAGATTAATCAAATATTACGTCAAAAGAAGATGCGGAGAAGAAAATCTTTAGGCGTTGAATTTGCGGCATAAATTGTTATATTTATTCCTTTAGTTTTATCGTATGATTTGCACAACTCTTCATCGCTTTTGTAATTTAAGGACATCTTTTAATGAAATCTATTTCGTCAGTTTTGGCAGTCAGTATTTCCGCTTTCTTTTTAGCAGCTTGCGGCGGTGGCGGTAGTGGCGACAACGCTGTGCCAGGCCCAGGGATATTGCCATCTGGTTTGGACACCACTGAGTTTTTGGGCACATGGATTCGCAGTGACTCGGGCACCTGCTACACGTCCAACGCATACGGCAATTATTTTTATATAAATAACAACATTGTTATAACCACCGATTCCGTTTCATCTAATGTCACTCTTTACACCGACGCAGCTTGTACATTGAAAGCAGGCAAATTTACCGAGACAGCTACCGCTACTTTTGGTGCCGGCAGCATCTCCGGTAAAACCAACGTAGTGCAAAGATTGTTCAGTTTTAAAAGCTTTAACAGCAGTGCGGACGGCGGATCTGGTTTGACTTTTAACAAAGTGCCAGACGGGACTTTTTCTGGCGTCAAGATTCCAACGAAAGGCCTGATTGATGTTGAAGGCGGCAGGCTTTACTTCAGTTCGCAGGGCTCACCACTTGATGTAAACGGTTACGCAACAACTATTGATTACAGCGGTGTTTTTTTCTACACCCGTTAATCAGCAACTGTGGTCGGGCCAAACTGGTTCTACCCAAACCGCAGCTTCATCCCTAAAATAGCCGAAGCCAGGCTCAACGTGACGCCGTTGGCCACAATCAATGGCCAGGCTCCCAGCAAAATACCGTAGGCCAGCCACAAAGCGATACCGACTGTAAAAAGGCTGTACATCGGCAACGAGATACCGCTGACGTCACGGGTTTTAAAGCTGTGCCAAACCTGCGGCACAAAACTGACAGTGGTCAGCACTGCGGCCACCATGCCGATGGTGTCGGTGATGTTGGTGATGTTGGTGATGGCTGTGCTCATTTGCTGCCTTCTTTGACGGCCCAGTCCACCAAGGCTTCCAACGCGGGCCGGGCAGCAGCTGCATTTGGGTGGTTGATGATGCCCACCACCACCAGACGCCTGCCGCTGGGCGTGTGCACATAGCCCGCCAGGGCAGTAGCGTCGCGCAACGTACCGGTTTTCAAATGCGCCCAGCCTTGTGACACACGCGATTTGCTGCTGCGCAGCGTGCCATCAATGCCGGTGATCGGCAGTGACGCCATCAGTTCAGGCATGGCGCCTGAGATGAAAGCAGTTTGCAGCATGCGCGCCAGGCCTTGCGGCGTGACACGCTCTTGGCGCGACAGGCCTGAGCCGTTGTCCAGCACTGGCATGTCTGGCTCGCCAAAGCGCTCCCGCCACCAGAGTTGCACCACGCTGCGCGATGCCTCCAGGCTGGCAGGGGCAGACTTCAAACTCAGCGTTAAAAACAGCTGCTGGGCCATCACGTTATTGCTGAATTTGTTGATGTCACGAATCACCTCGGCCAAGCTGGGCGAGCTGACTTCAAATACGCTTTTTAAACCGGCTGGCACGCGGCCGCCTTGCACCCGGCCGCCGAGTTTGCCGCCCATCTCAGCCCACATGCCGGCCACCGCGCGCTCGGTGTAACTGGCAGGGTCGGCGTAAGCCACAGGCCAGACTTTCTCACCACACGCTAGCGGGTAGGCACCTTTAAAGCTGATGCGGGACGGGTCGCTGAAATCGGCCGCCAAGGCAGTGCGGTAGTCACTGCAGTCTTTGCTGCTACTCAAAGGCACCGTCGTTTGCATTTGCACATTGGCCAGTGGCGGCTCAAAGCTCACGCTGGCGATGCCGCTGGCGTAGTTGGGCACAAAGCTCATCACCACGGCCTTGAAATTAATCAACAGCGCGTCAGGCGCGGCGTTGTACGGGCGCAGCGGCTCGCCGTCAAAGTCAGCGGCATTGGGGGCAGCAACTGCAAAGGCGCTGCGGTCCAGCAAAATGTCGCCAGTGATGGTTTTGATGCCCAGCGATTGAACTCGGCGCAGCAGCAACCACAGCCGTTCAATCACCAATTTGGGGTCGCCCCGGCCTTGAATGATCAGGTTGCCCGTCAGCACGCCATCTTTGATACTGCCATCAATAAATACGGGAGTCGCCCAGGTGTAAGCAGGCCCCAGCAACTCAAGAGACGCATAAGTAGTGACCAGCTTCATGACCGATGCGGGGTTGACCAACGCCGCACCCCGGTGGTTTACAAGCGGCACGGCCTTGCCGTTGATGGCCGGTGCTGCGTCCACCACAATGGCGGCCAATGCCTCACGCGGCACTTTGGCCCGCGCCAGCGCGGCTTCGACTTCAGGCGGTAGGGTTTGGGCATGAGTTGCGTTTGGCAACAACACAGCTGCAACACAGGCGCATGCTGCCAAGCACTTAAAAGATAGATTCAGTGTCATGGCCTGATTATCGGCGGCTTGCGGCCCGGGACGCGAGATAATGGGTTAACTCCAACACCAAATTACTATGATTTTAGGAGCTGCTAGCGCAATATTTATGTGGGCTAGCGCACTATTTAATCCCTGTTTATGCTCCAAAACGGAAAATTCCTGGCTTTTGACACTTCCACTGACGTGATGTCGGTCGCGGTGACAGACGGCACTCGGGTTTGGCAACACACCGGGCCCGGCGGTGCCAAGGCATCGACAACGCTGGTCCCGGTGGTTTTAGCGCTGCTGGCTGAGGCCAGTTTGGCTCTCGGTGATTTACAAGCGATTGCCTTTGGCCGTGGGCCGGGCTCGTTTACTGGGCTGCGCACGGCTTGTGCGGTGGCGCAGGGGCTGGCGTTTGGTGCCGACGGCGGCGTTGGCATTGCAGTGCTGCCGACGGACACGCTGCTGGCGGTGGCTGAAGAGGCGCGGTTTTTGAAAGCGGTGAGCCTTGCCCCGCAAGCCGCGCCGCAACCAGACGTTGAGGCTGCAGACGCAAAAACTATCACCGCGCTGCTCGACGCCCGCATGGACGAGATGTATGCGCAGCGCTATAAATGTGTGCAAGGGGTTTTAACGCCGCTGGGCCCCTGCGAATTGATTCGGCCCGAGCATTTGCAGCTTGACGCCAACACCCTGTACGCAGGCAATGTGTTCAGTGTTTATGCAGACCGGTTGCCCGCCGTTTTAAACACCATCACTTGCCTGCCAACAGCTGGCGCCATGCTGCGCTTGGCCCCCGGTTTGGCGGCAGCCGGGCAGTGCGTGCCAGCTGCTCAGGCGCTGCCGCTGTATGTTCGCGATAAAGTGGCGCAAACCACTTTAGAGCGTGACGCCATCAAAGCGATGAAGTTGCTCGAAGCCGCACCCATAGCCCACCACGCATGAACGCTGTTGTTAAACCCACGCAGCCGCTAGAAGCAAGTCTGGTGCCCATGACCCCGAGCTGGCTGAGCGACGTGACACGGGTGGAGCACAGCGCCTACAAGCACCCGTGGACTTTGGGCAACTTCAATGACTCACTGAACGCAGGCTACATGGCCCAGTTGCTAACGGCGGGCGACCCGCCTGGTGCCGCGCTGCTGGGTTATTTTGTGGCCATGAAAGGGGTGGACGAGACCCATTTGCTGAATCTGACCGTCGCGCCGACTTACCAACGCCAAGGCTGGGCGCGGGTGCTGCTGGACGCACTGGCGCTGTGGTCACGCAGCCAAAACGCCCAGTGGTTGTGGCTGGAAGTGCGCGCCAGCAACCGCCACGCCAAGGCGGTGTACGCGCACTGCGGCTTTCGGGAAGTGGGCTTGCGCAAGGGTTACTACCCGGCAGGCGGCAGCCTGATCAACCCACGCGAAGACGCGATTGTGATGAGTTTAAAGCTATGACTGAATTGGCTGCATTGCCTGCATTGAATGGATTGGATGGATTGGCTGAATTGCATGAGTTAGCTGCGCCCGGCCTGCAGCTGGACAGGCGCCAGCGCGCCATGCTCAAGGAAATGGGCGTGCAGGTCTGGCAGCCTGTGCCAACCATTGCTGTTTTGCCCGCCGCATTGCCTGCCGCATTGGCCGCTGCAACAGTTGCCAAGCCGGCTGCGGCAGCGCCCACGCCAGCCCCAGCCCCCACGCCAGATACTATTAATTCAGGAGCTGCTAGCGCACATAACGTCAGGGCTACAGGCACTTTTGATACCGAAAAACAGCCTGTTCAATCACCAAAACCAGTGCCGCAAAGGCAAACTGAGCCGTCAAGCGCCTGGCGCGTTGGCAAACTGCAAACGCTGTACGGTGAGACCGCCGTTGCGCGCGCCAGCCGCTGGCTGATATTGATCGAGTCCCCCACCAGCGCGCTGCACGACGCCTTCAACCCGTTTGATGGCGAGGCAGGCAAACTGCTAGATAACCTGCTGCGTGCGGCAAAGCTGCACACAGCCGGCGCAGTGCTGCTGGCACCGCTGGTCAGGGGGCAAGCAGCAGCAGGCGATTTAAGTGCCGAACTGGCTGACACCTTTGCCAGCGCCAGCGCTGACGTGGCATTGGTCATGGGCCGCCTGGCCGTGCAGGCTCTTTTGCAATCAAGCGAGCCGCTGGCCAAGCTGCGTGGGCACAGCCAAACCCTGCACAGCACACCAACTATCGTCACTATCGACCCCACCTACCTGCTACGCAACCCGCTGGACAAAGCCAGAGTCTGGGACGACTTGTGTATGGCTCTCAGCTTGACCAAGCCGTCATGACCTGGCTGGCCGGCCGCCTGAAATTAACACGGTAGAAATCGCCACCGCCATCAAGCCGACGGCGGCCCAGTCTTGCCAATGCAGCACCTCACCTAGCCACAGCGCACCTGCAAAGACACCCAGAATTGGAATCATCATGGTGCTGAGGGTGGAGGCGATCGGCGGCAAATCCCTGGCCAGCGTGAACCACGCGGCATGGGTAAAACCAAAAATCAACACGCCGTTATAAGCAATCGCGCCCCACGTCTTGGCAGGCGGCAGCGCCCACAGGTGGCGTTCAAACATCACGCTCATCACTGTCAACACCACGGCTGCCAGCAGCGTCATCCAGAACGACAGCGTCAGCGTATGGGCCACAATTTTGGTGCGCCTGAGCTTTTGCGTACCGAGTGCCCAAACGGCAGCCGCAACAAGCGCCATCACCACCCCCAGCGGTTGGCCTGCAAAATTGGTCAGTTCATTAAACAGCAGCAGCGACACGCCAACAGCCGCTGCCCCCACCCCCAGCCACTGCACCGGCCGCATTTGCGCGCCAAAAAAAGCCACGCCCAGCAGCGCTGAAAACACCGGCATGGTGTAGCCCAAAATTGCCGCCCGCCCACTGCTGAGCAAGCTGATGGCCAAAATAATCAGGACGTGCCAAACAAACATATTGGTGACCGCCAACCACAGCAACTCGCGGTAGTCTTTGCGCGCCACATAAAACGGCACGCGCATCAGCCGCAGTGCCAGCCCCAAGACGGGCACGCCCATCCACAGGCAAATGGCGCGAAAGGTCAACGGCGGGAAACCCGTCACACCCATCTTCATCACCGGCCAGTTCAGCCCCCAGGTCAGCGTGACAAGAATGATGAGGATGATTTGCTTGCGGCTAAGTTGCATGGAAGGTCTGGGTTTTCAACAAGCATTGATTGTGCGGCTTCTTACAATGGCCCAATGAACCTGCAGTCATCGCCTCTCACCTTTCTTGACACGCTGCATGCAGCGCAGCAACAAAACCAGTCCATGCTGTGCGTCGGCCTGGATCCGGAGCCAACCCGCTTCCCCGGCAAGCTCAAGGCCAACAGCAACAAGATTTATGACTTTTGCGCCGCGATTGTGGACGCAACCGCTGACCTGGTGATCTCGTTCAAGCCGCAAATCGCCTACTTTGCTGCACACCGCGCTGAAGGCCAGCTCGAGCGCCTGATGGAGCACATGCGCCGCGCCGCGCCCCATGTGCCGATCATTCTGGACGCCAAGCGCGGCGACATTGGCAGCACCGCCGAGCAGTACGCGATTGAGGCTTTCGAGCGCTACGGTGCAGATGCCGTCACGCTGTCGCCCTTCATGGGATTCGACTCGGTGACGCCGTATTTAAACTACCATGGCAAAGGCGCATTTTTGCTCTGCCGCACATCCAACCCCGGCGGCGACGATCTGCAAAACCAGCGCCTGGCATCGGTTCAAGGCCAACCGCTTTTGTACGAACACATCGCCCACCTGGCCCAAGGCCCATGGAACTTGAACGGCCAGCTCGGCCTGGTGGTCGGCGCGACCTATCCAGCTGAAATTGAGCGTGTGCGCACCGTGGCCCCCACCCTGCCCCTGCTGATACCCGGCGTAGGCGCGCAGGGTGGTGACGCAGTGGCCACGGTACGAGCAGGCTGGCGCAAAGGCGCACCCATCATCGTCAACTCCTCGCGGGCGATTTTGTATGCGTCAGGTGGGGATGATTTCGCGGAGGCTGCGCGGCGCGAGGCGATGAAGACTCGGGATGTTTTGCAGGCTGCGCGGAGTAGTCTGTGAATCTGGAAGAGGGCAAATGGCAATTCTTTTAGTTTTAAAGCGCAGTGTGATGCTGCACACATTACCTTCAACGTCCTAAATGACTTCAACTAAACGCCTCTTACCACCGTTTCTTGATGGCAAGACCACGCTTTTAATATACGAACGATGGTTGCAGCGAAAGGCTGCGGCACATGCGAAGCGAGACCAAAAGCGTTTTGACCATTGGAAATCCGGTTCCACTTACACGGATGATATTCATCAGGCAGTGCTGCGATCAGGCGGAAAAGATGCCTACACGGGCGAGGAACTTGATTGGAGCTTACTGAGCAAATACAACAATGAGGAGTCGAAAGCCGGCCGACATGGATACAAAGCAGGTTTCGCTTTGCTTCCTACGGTTGATCACATTGAAGCCGATAACTGTGTAGCCTCCTTCTGCATCTGTAGCTGGAGAACAAACGATGCGAAGCACGATTTATCGATCACCTCGTTTCTTAAATTGTGCGAAAAAGTGCTCAAACATCACGGTTACAGCGTGGCAAAGGACGCCTGAATTTTTTGCTTAAGCAACGGGTCGGGTTAGCCGTCAAGGCATAACCCAAAATATCCCGGTGAAGTTCTGGTGATGTCGGGTTGAACACCGCCAATTTGACACGCATCACTATAGACATATTTTCTATACAATCAGATTTGGTGACGACCAAAGCGCGTTTTCGCAACAAATACCGACTGGAAATCAGAGAACGCGATCACGGCCCGGCGCATTGCCATCTGGTGGGCGGCAGTGTTGATGTGCTCATCGAACTTGAAACGCTGCGCTGCACAGGCCGATGGCCTGCAGGGTTGAAAGTTGAAGTCATGGCTTGGGTGACTGCCCACATTGGCGACTTATGAAAAGAGTGGAAAAAATGGCACAAATGAAACGTCCTCGGCTTCAAAGCATCAAGGTACTTAAGGCCAAGTCAAGCCCTGGCTTGCGGCTTCAATTTGTGGATGGCAGCACGTATACGGTTGATTTTGCGCCGCTGCTGGCTGAATCAAAAGGCCTCGCCCCTTTGAGAGACCCTGCCGTGTTTGCCCAGGCAACCCTGATAGACGGCGAAGGCTGGGCTGTGGTGTGGCCTGAGCAAGACATTCAAATTGGCGCTGACACGCTGTGGCTGGATGCGCAAGCGCAAAACGCGCCCGATGAAAACACACGCATCTTTGCGCAATGGCGGGCGCGCAACGGCTTGTCCCTGGCCAACGCAGCCCAGGCGCTGGGCATGAGCACCCGAACCATCAGCGCCTACGGGTCAGGTAAACGCGCAGTACCACGCTACATGGCTTTGGCCTGCAAAGGGTGGTCAGCCGAGCAGGCGCAGCGGACTGGGCATTGATGGAAATTCTGTTGCCCAAGATAAATACGAAGGCAGAAAAACATAAAGCTCGCTACTACTGCCAAGTTGCCAAAGAAAACTTTTAGCCAGGTCAATGAGCCGGACAATCCGGCATGGAGAGAGGACATGCTGGGCGCGCCGGTGCTCATGTGTGGACGTGGACGCGGTTCACAGATTACCCCAACAAAGATCATCACAGCTGTCCGTTTGGATGCAGACATTTTGGATTTCTTCAAGTCGGAAGGTGCGGGCTACCAATCGCGGATCAATGCACCGCTTCGCACGGAGATGGAGCGACATTTAACCAGTCTTTCAGTAGCGACAACGCGCAAACGTATCCCAGCCTAACTGCATAAACATGAAAGTAGAGTACGACCTTTCCAAACTGAAGTCCTGCAAAAACCCCTACGCATCCAAACTTAAGAAGCCCGTCAATATGCGGCTGTCAGAAGACGTGGTGGTGTACTTCAAGGGCATGGCTGATGATGCGGGGGTTCCGTATCAAAGTCTCATTAACTTGTACCTGCGCGACTGTCTTGTCAATAGTCGCAAAGTGCAAATTAAATGGCTTCACGCTGCTTGAAGCTAGCAGTCGGTCAGGTCTGCCGTCGCAGCTTAAACTGACAAAAACCGACAGACCGCGATGGCGTCCGGCTGATGTCGGGTTACGCTTGGCTTACCCGAACTGCGAAACTTGACCCACCAGCACAAGATGACACCTCCAATTTCCGTGCTTGCTTCAGGGCTAGCCTCCGCACCAATTGCGCAGCCCCCCGTCTCCCGTCTGCTGGCCGACATAGGCGGCACCAACGCCCGGTTTGCCTGGCAGGCTAGTGCGAACGCCCCTTTGAGCGACATTGCGGTCTACCCCTGCGCCGACCATCACAGCCTGCAGGCGGCTATTGCCCACTATCTGCAAGCGCAGCACAAACCCAGCCCCCAGTGGTGTGCCATCGGCATTGCCAATCCGGTGCTGGGCGACCAGGTGCAAATGACGAATCACGATTGGTCGTTTTCAACCGCTGCGCTGGCCAAGCAGCTGGGGGTAGAGCAGCTGCGGGTAATCAATGACTTCACCGCGCTGGCGCTGGCTTTACCTGCACTGGGCAGCGCTGATTTATTGGCGATTGGCGATGTGGATGCTAACTTTTATGACGCCCCAAACCCGGCTACCCTTGCAACCAAAGCACTGCTGGGCCCGGGCACTGGCTTGGGCGTGTCTGGCCTGGTTCTGGGCAACCACGGGGTGCTGGTGCCAATTAGCGGTGAGGGCGGTCACGTCAGCCTGTCAGCCCATGACGAGCGGGAAGCCGGCGTCATTGGCTGGCTAACGCAGCGCTTTGGCCACGCATCGGCGGAGCGTGCGCTGTCGGGCCCGGGCCTATGCAATTTGTACGCCGCCCTTTGCGCGTTGAATGGCCAGCAGGCAGAGCCTTTGACACCCGCCCAGGTGCTTGAACGTGCGCAGACGGCTTGTGACCGATGGTGTGTCGATGCGCTGGCCGTGTTTTGCAGCTTGTTGGGCAGCGTGGCTGGCGACCTGGCGCTGACCCTGGGCGCTCGTGGTGGTGTTTACCTTGGCGGCGGCATTGCGCCGCGCATCACCGAGCAGTTGCGTGCGTCTTTGTTTCGCCAGCGCTTTGTCGCCAAAGGCCGGTTTCGTAGTTACCTTGAGGCCATCCCGACGTTTGTGATTGATTCCCGCACACCCGCAGCACTGCTGGGCGCGGCGCGCGCTTTTTAAGCAGCTCTAACGCCCTATCGGTTTGGCGGCAACCGCCAAGCGCTCAAGGGCTCAACGGCTCAAGGGCCTGACAGGCTTGCCGACGTCTTTACCATTTGGTAACGTTTGCGCTGTCGGCAGCAAAGGCAAGTCATCCGTTAAATTTATAGTCAAGCGCAATGACTACACCACATGACGAAGGAAGCCCATGATTTCTGCCGACCTGGCACCGCCAAAGGCGACCGAGACCGACCCTCAAACAACAGACAGCGCGCAACGCCAACTGGTAGCGCCTTTTTCTGCGCTTAGCGCGGCGGCGTTGCTAGCGGCTTGTGGCGGCGGGGGCGGACCAACCACCGACGCCGCAGGGCTGCCAGCGCCTGTGGCCTCGCCTGGAACGGCTGTGACACCAGTGACTCCGGCAACACCAGGTGCCGCCGCTCCTGGCACACCTGTGCCAGCTGTGACACCCGTTACGCCAACGGCTCTTTATGCCTTCACCGGCCCCGGCAACGCCGAAGACGCCGCGCGCTTTTTGTTGCAAGCGCAATTCAGCGCCAGCGACGCAGAAATTGCCGGCGTGCAAAGCAAAGGCTACGCGGCCTACCTGAACGAGCAAATCACCGCACCTGCTAGCCAAACCGGTTTTGACTGGCTCAATGCCCGTGGCTACAACGCTATCGACAACGCAACCCGCTACTACGACAACACTTACCCCGGCGACTACATGATCTGGTCGCAGCTGATGACGTCGCCCGACGCAGCGCGCAAGCGCATGGCGCTGGCGTTGTCAGAATTTTTTGTGGTGTCGCTCAACGGCCTTGACTTTTCGTGGCGCAGCCACGGCATAGCCGCCTACTGGGACGTGCTGGCGGCCAACGCATTTGGCAACTTTCGCACGCTGCTGGAAGCCGTCACGCTGAACACCGCCATGGGCTACTACCTCAACACCAAAGGCAACAGCAAAGAAAACATTGCGACAGGCCGCGCACCGGACGAGAACTATGGCCGCGAGGTCATGCAGCTGATGACGATTGGCCTGTACGAGCTGAACCTAGACGGCACTGAAAAACGCAACGCCACCGGTGCAAAAATCGAAACCTATGCTGCAACAGATGTAACAAATATTGCACGTGTTTTCACCGGTTGGGACGTTGACCAGAGCCAAAACGTCACCACGCTTGAAACGGTACAAAACCGCAACATCCCCAACACCGCTTTCACCCGCCTGCCGCTGCGTTTGACACCGGCCAATCACACCGCGTTGGCATCCAGCTTTTTGGGCACCACTGTGGCGGCGGGCACAGACGGCACAGCAGCGCTTAAAACCACGCTGGACGCCTTGTTTAACCACGCCAATGTCGGCCCGTTTTTTGGCAAGCAGTTGATCCAGCGGCTCGTTACCAGCAACCCCAGCCCTGCCTACGTGGCGCGGGTTGCGACTGTTTTTAACAACAACGGCGCGGGCGTGCGAGGCGACCTGGCAGCGGTGTACAAAGCGGTGCTGCAAGACGACGAGGCACGCGGCCCGGCCAGCTTGACGCAAAACGGCTTTGGCAAACTGCGCGAACCGATGCTGCGCCTGGTGCAGTGGGGCCGCACGTTTGGCATCGCGTCAAACAAGGGCAGCTGGAAAATCGGCGACCTGAGCAACCCCGCCACCCAGCTGGGCCAAAGCCCGCTGCGCCCGGCCAGTGTGTTTAACTTTTTCAGGCCGGGATATGTACCGCCATCAACTGCGCTGTCAGCCAGCCAAACACCCGCACCTGAATTTCAATTGGTCAACGAGTCCACGGTAGGCGGCTATTTGAACTACCTGCAGGGCGTGATTCGCAACGGCATTTTCGTCAACGCACCCGACGTGCCAAACAACACGTCCAACCCGCTCAATGGCTTTGACATCACCGCCGCCTACACCGCCGAGCTGGCGCTGGCGCTGGACGCTACAGCGCTGGTCAAGCGCGTGGTGCTGTTGTTGTGCGCCGGCCAAATGTCAGCGGCCAACCAAAGCCTGATCGTCACCGCCTTGAATGCCACGCCGCTGACCGCCGCCAGCACAGACAGCGCGAAACGCGACCGGGTGGCTGCAGCAGTGTTGCTGGTCATGGCGTCCAGCGAATATTTGGTGCAGAAGTAAACCCACCCTAGCGAGACCCATCATGCATCTGCTCCAACCCCAACTGCACAGCCGCCGCGCCTTTTTGCGCCGCACTGGCCAACTGGCTTTAAC
>JAYWFR010000062.1:0-2246 GCA_043778695.1 Polaromonas sp.
GCGTGACTTTAAATGGTTGGGCAGTTACCGCTACGGCATATTGCACATGGGTGGGCAAGACGACGCTGACCTGCGCGCCAAATGCGCCAACTCAAGCGAGATCTTGGGGTGGCTGTTGCCTTATGCCGATAAGGTCGCTCAGCGCACGCCATCATTGTGACCCGATAGAAAATCGAAACCCTGGCTAACAAACGCCGGCGTACCCGACTGTGTCAGTTTGGCTCTTTGCCCAATAAATACGCGGGCTAGCAGCTCCTGAAAATGTAGCAATTGATCAGCGGCCCAGCAAGTAACATTGACCAATCGCGGCGCTCATGTGGTCAGCACATTGAGCATAAAACCATCAAAAACTTGTGCCAGTGCGGCTGTGTCTTCAAGGGGCAAAACCTGCGCGACGTACTGGTCAGGGCGCACGATGACCAGGCAGCCGCTGTGTTTGTTGATGCCGCGCATGTCGAAGATGTTTTGCTTCGCGTCTTCAAAAGAACAAAACGCTTTTTCATAGTCGCGCAGGCCGTAGCGGCCTTTTGGCGGGAACAACAACTCCGGTAAAGCTGTAACGTCCAATGTGTGGTGACTTTGCTGGAACACGGCGCGTACGTCCATGACCGAATCCACATCCGCACCCGTTGGCGTAAAGCGCTTGAGTGGCGACTGCGGTGACTCGCTCAAAAACTCGCAGAACTTGGCTATTGGCGAGCCCGCAGCGCCTGTGTCACCCTGCCCTGCAAACGCCACCAAGCGCCAGCGTCCGTCTGCCAAAAACGCCGCGCCGAGTTGAAGTTGCTTGCCGTCGCCGATGCGAGTCACCGGCGCGGAATGAAAGCGCTTGCCAATTTGCAAACCCGTGGCCAAGCCTTGATGCGTGCCGTCGCCTGTCAACAGCGCAGGCTTGTAATGCGTGGCCGTGCCCGCCGTGTAGCGGCCATGCTGCACAAAATACCTTTGCACTGCAGCCGCGTCGTTGGCGCTACGCTCGCTCAGCATGGCGGCCCACTCGCGGTCGAAGTCAATCAACTCTTTAGCCACGGCTTGGCGCTCTGCGCAATAGGTGTGCAGCAGGCTGGCGGGGCTACGGCGCTGTAGCACGGCGGCCAGCTTCCAGCCGATGTTGAAGGCGTCTTGCATCGACACATTCATGCCCTGACCGGCCTTGGGGCTGTGGGTGTGACAGGCGTCGCCAGCAATAAAGATGCGCGGCAGGCGTGTGGCAACTTCTTCGCGTTTCAAGTCGTCAAACCGGTCACACAAGCGCTGGCCAATTTCATACACCGACCACCACGGCACTTCTTTCACGTCGAATTTGTAGGGATGAAAGATACGCTGCGCAGCGGCAATCAATTGCGCTTGAGTAATGTTGCGGCCAGCCACGCGTTCATTTTCAGCAAGCTTGTCCATCTCGACATACACACGCACCATGTAGCCGCCTTCACGCGGAATAATCAGCAAGCTGCCCTCGGTGGCCGACTGGATGAGCGACTTGAAACGGATGTCGGGGAAGTCGGATTTGACCAATACGTCCATCACACCCCACGCGTGGTTGGCGGACTCGCCCTTGAGCGACAAACCCATGGATTGGCGCACACCGCTGCGTGCGCCGTCACAGCCAACAACGTACTTGGCGCGAATGGTTTGTAGCTTGCCTTTGTGGCCGTCATCCTGGCGCTCGAACTGCACCGCCACGGGGAAAGGATGGGAGTCGTCCGCGTCACGCTCCAGCTTGGCCAAGCGGCGGCTGTAATGTGGCACCAGCCGCGCGGCTGACTTTTCCATCTTCTCCAGATAAAAATCATGCACCCGCGCCTGGTTCAAAATTACATGCGGCATGTGCGACAAGCCTTCTTCTACATCAGGCACGCGCCCGCTGCGCACGATGTGGCTGGGCTCCCCCTCACTGGGTTTCCAAAAGGTGGTTTCATTGACCCAATAGGCTTCTTCGAGCACTTTGTGAGCAAAGCCAAAGGCCTCAAACATTTCCATCGTGCGGCAGGCCACGCCGTCAGCTTGGCCCAACTGCAACGGGCCGGGCTTTTGCTCAACGATCACGGTACGAATGTCTGGGAACGCCGCTAACTGCGCCGCCAACGTCAAGCCTGCGGGGCCACAACCGACGATCAAGACATCGGCCTCTAGCGGCAGTATTGCCGCATTTTTTTGCGCCGATGCGGCGGCATCCAGCAGGCTGGGGTCGCCGCCTCTAAATCCATTCAAGTGAAATTGCATGACCCGGCTCCTATATTGCTTGC
>JAYWFR010000063.1:0-2243 GCA_043778695.1 Polaromonas sp.
CCGGCTAGAGGCTTTTCAGCGCCAGCACCCCGATATTGACATTCGCATTGATGCCACAGACGCAGCAGTTGACCTGGACACCACCGACGTTGATTTGGCGCTGCGCTACAGCGTGCCCGGCAACGTTCCGGCGGGGGCGCAGCGCCTGTTTGGCGAGCAGCTCACGCCGGTCATCAGCCCGTGGCTTTTAAAAACCGCCACGCGCCTGAAAAGCCCGCAAGACCTGGCCCAATTCGCCTTGATTGAGGCTGGCGACGCACACCGCAGCCAGCACCTTGAAATTCTGACGTGGCAAAGGTGGTTTGATGCGCAAACTCTAAAACGTTTTGAGCCCAAACGCTGGCTGTATTTGAACTACGCCAACCAAATCGCCCAAGCAGCACTCACCGGCCAAGGCGCAGCGCTAGCGCGCACGCCGCTGGTGGCAGACGCATTGGCATCCGGTGAGCTAGTTGAGCCGTTTCCCAAGCTGCGCCTGGACTCGCCGCTGGTCTACTGGCTGATCATCGGCCCCCGCAACGCGGCACGGCCCGAGGTCAAAGCGTTTTGCGATTGGCTGCACGGGCAGGCGCTACTGACGCGGCAAGCGATTGGCGATGTGGCTGATGCGGATACGGTAGATGGTTTGGATTGAGACAACGTGTGTGGCTGCATTAACCCACTAAACTCTTACTGGGGGTGACAGTTCAACAACCCGGCGTTGGTGTTCCGCTCATCCCTTTGTTAAAGCTCACGAACCAAATGGCATCCAATAAAAATGATCACCCGTCAATCCGCTCTCGTTTTCCTGTTTCTGCCATGGCTATCTGCGTGTACAACGGTTCAACGCGTTCCGCTGCAATCTGACGCAACCAGTTCTTTTCAGCCTGGCTCGCGTGTCATCGTCACCCGCTATCCGATCCCGAGCTTTTATGCGCTGACCCCGAGCAAGGCGGTATTTGGCCTCATTGGAGCGGGGTTGAGCATCAGCGAGGGCAATGCCTTAATCCAGCAAAACAAGATCTCTGATCCGGCCGTGGTCATTAGCGAAGCGATGCGCAGCGCGATGGTGGACAGATATCAAATGACAGCAGTCCCGGCTACAACCACAATCCTGAATGACGACAGCGCCGACGCCATCGCCAAGACTTACGCGGGGAGCGATTTCGTCGTTGACGTCAAAACTATCAGCTGGGGATACGGCTACATGCCTGTTAACTGGGATAGCTACCAGGTGCGTTACTTTGCCCGAGCCCGGCTCATCCATGTAAAACGCGGTAGCGTCGTGGCAGAAGACTCTTGCGCCAGAAGCTCGAAGGAACTGAGTGATGCGGTTTCCTACCAAAAGTTGACAGAAAACCGCAGCCAGTTTTTGCGTGCCAAGCTGGCTGGTTACGCTGATAGCTGCGCAAAGGAGTTGGTCAAGCGCATGCTGAAGATAGATGGCACAGTGGTTGCCAACAGCGGCCCAGCCGACACAACCGCTGCCGCGTCACCCGAGCAGAAGGCAAGGCCCTTTGCGCCAGCACCTCAAGCGGCGACCACCCTGGCGGCGCAGAGTGCCAACTCACCGTCACCGCGCGTCCAACCTGAAGGCGAGAAATCCTTGCCATTGGTCGGTTCCTGGACGGGTAAGTTTGTGTGTGGGCCTTTTCTCGGTACGGGCCCCGCCAATAATCCAAATGGATTTCAAACGGACATCAAGATGGACGTTGCCAGGGATGGGACCGTTACCGCGACACGTGGCGACAAAACTTTCAGAGACGAGGTCGCTGGAAAGCTCGCAGGCGACATGACACTGCGCCTGGAGGGCACGGGCGCTTACACCGACACGGCGCGAAGCGGCTGGATTTCTCGTTACCTCGGCGAGTTCTCGTTAGCCGATGCTGCGTATGTTTTCAAAGGCGCCGGTCAGATCATGAACGTTGCGCGCGTGGCGTCGCGCGACTGCACGATCACCGCAGCAAAGAGCGGTAAGTGATGCCCAAAAACGCAGGACCTGGACTCAGGTTTTTTAAAGATGCGTCAATTAACTGCAAAACAGGCCGCTAGCCCAATGAATACGAGCGCCAGCAGCTCCTAACTTGGTAGCAATTAGCCAACAAGGCTCTGATCAGAAGCTCACACTTCTAAACCGGCCAAACAACCCCGTTGTCGTTCAAAAGTGCATCCAGCGGCACATCATGCGGCTCGGGCTCCATATCCGGCAGCCAGCCGTTGGTATACCCCAGCCCCACCGTAAACGGCTTGGGGCTTAGCGCCGC